>NZ_JBANBA010000027.1:0-88970 GCF_059803475.1 Bradyrhizobium sp. UFLA05-89
CGAGGGCATTTGGCTCGTCAGCTTCATGCACTATGATCTCGGATATTTCGACCTGGAGCAGAGAACCTTGCAACCCCTCGACAACCCGTTCGGCACGAGGCTGTCACCCATGTCTTAGGTACGGTCCGTTACCCATGTCTTCGGGCCGGACACGCCGGATTTGGTAGCGGGGGAGGGACTCGAACCCCCGACCCCAGGATTATGATTCCCGTGCTCTAACCAGCTGAGCTACCCCGCCACAGGGCTCGCGGGGCCGAAACGGCCGATCTCGCGAACGCGCGGCATATAAGGAAGGGGGCAGCGGGCTGTCAAGCAAGGTGGCCGCCCAGCGCGCCCTTTTCGGCACCAGACTCGTAGAAGCTCCCTCACCCGAAATTCGCGCTCCGTGGAGTTCGGCCTCTCCCCCCGGATGTGGGGAGAGGTGAAGAAATAGGCCTACTTCGGCCTCACATTGGGGTCGCCGCCAGGGCTGCCGGGGGGCGGGATGATCGGGGTTTTGCCGACCTCGGGCGCGGGGGCGCGCATTTCGGGATCGACGCCGGAGGGCGGGCACAGCACGCCGTCGGATTTGGCCAGTTTGTCACCGAGCGGTTCCCGAGCCTGGCCGGTGGTCTGGCCGTCGGGCCTCACCGTGCCGCGGGGCTGATCGCTCTGGGTCGGCGTGCAGTCGCTGGCGCGTTGCGGGGGCGGCGGCGCGGTCGCCTGTGGCGGCGTCGCCGGGCTGGGCGGAGCCTGAGCCATCGCGGTGCCTGAGGCCGCTATCAGGAGGCTTGCAAGGATGAGCTTTGATGTCGTGCGCATGAGACGGAAACGCGCGGGGATATGCGCATGTTCCAGCCAGCTACGTTCACGATTTGCGGTAGCGGATCAGCGAAAAGTGGCCCATCGGCGGCATTGGGCGCCGTTCGGCGAGCGTGATGCCGCCGTGGCGCTTCTGCCAGTCGACGAGGCGGTCCCAGGGAAACTCGGGGCGCCAGCCGAGCCGGCGCGCGAGCGGTGCAAAGGCGAGTTCGAAGATTTTTCGCGGTCCGCTCTCGGCGCCGATGTGATTGACGAGGATCAATTCGCCGCCGGGTTTCAACACACGCACGAATTCGTCGAGCGTACCTTCGGGATCGGGCACCGCGGTGATGACGTATTGCGCAACCACCGCGTCGAAGAAGGAATTGGGGAATGCGAGGTTCTTTGCATCCATCACGCTGAGCACCTCGACATTGCCGAGCTTTTCCGCGCGCACACGCGCCTGCGCCTTGCGCAGCATCGGCTCGGAAATGTCGACGCCACAAATTTTCGTCGAGCGCGAATAATCCGACAGCGACAGGCCGGTACCAACGCCGACGTCGAGGATGCGGCCACCGATCTTGTCGGCCTCCGCAATGGTCGACTGGCGTCCCGCGTCGAACACCTTGCCGAAGACGAGATCGTAGACCGGCGCCCAGCGGCCATAGGCCTTCTCGACCCCGGCGCGCGAGATATCTGCTGCCATGCCCCCTGCCCTATAAAGATTTTAACCGCGCACCGCTTCCGCGAGCGGCCGCGCCGCATCGCTTGCGATCTTCGCGGCCGCGCTCTGGATAAAGCCGCCGCCGAGCACGCGCGCCTGCCCCGATGGCGCGTCGTAGAATACGCAGGCTTGTCCCGGCGAGACGCCCTCTTCGCCCGCAACCAGCTCGACCTCGTAATGGCCGTTGCCGCCGCGCAGCCACGCTGGCTGCGGCGCGCGGGTCGAGCGCACGCGCACGAACATTTCGAGGCCGCCGCCGATGGCCCGATCGATATCGCCGTCGCCGATCCAGTTGACGTCGCGCAGCACGATACGGTGCATCTTCAGCGCATCGCGCGGGCCGACCACGACGCGGCGGGTCGCGGCCTCGAGCCGCACCACGTAGAGCGGCGAGCCGGAGGCGATGCCTAAGCCCCGGCGCTGGCCGACGGTGAAATTGGCGATGCCGTGATGCTGGCCGATGACGCGACCATCGAGATCGACGATGTCGCCGGGCTCCATCGCATTGGGGCGCAGCCGCGTGATGATGTCGGTGTAGCGCCCGGTCGGCACGAAGCAGATGTCCTGGCTGTCATGCTTGTCGGCCACGCTGAGGCCAAAGCGGCGGGCGAGCTCGCGCGTCTCGGTCTTGGTCATGTCGCCGAGCGGGAAGCGTAGATAATCGAGCTGCTCGCGCGTGGTCGCGAACAGGAAATAGCTCTGGTCGCGCTCGCTATCTGCAGCGCACACCAGCGCGCGGGAGCCGTCGGCAAGGCCGCGCGAGGCGACATAGTGACCGGTGGCAAGCGCGACCGCGCCGAGTTCGCGCGCGGTCTTCAGGAGATCGCGGAATTTGACGGAGCGGTTGCACTCGATGCACGGCACCGGCGTCTCGCCGAGCGCATAGCTGTCGGCAAAATTGTCGATGACGGATTCGCGAAAGCGGTCCTCATAGTCGAGCACGTAATGGGGAATGCCGAGCTTGGCGGCGACATCGCGCGCGTCGTGAATGTCCTGGCCGGCGCAGCAAGCGCCCTTGCGATGGGTCGCCGCGCCATGATCGTAGAGCTGGAGTGTAATGCCGACAACGTCATAGCCCTCGGCCTTCAGCAGCGCAGCCGTCGTCGAGGAGTCCACGCCGCCCGACATGGCGACGACGACCCTGGTGTCCTGCGGACGGCCTTTGAGATCCAGACTGTTGCGCATGGTTCCGGCTGTTGAAGGCGACTTGCGGCGGAAGTGTTCCGCTGATCCCGCGTTGATCGGTCGGGAAAGGGACGGTCTCAGGGAACGGGAATAGTTCCACGAGTCGGCTTGCCCGGTCGAAAGCGGCTGAGAGCTACCCTTTAATATAGGCCGTATTCCCCTGAAGCAATCGCAGGGGAGGCTTTCGCCGGGCGCTTAGGGCAATTCTTGCCGGGAGGCAGAAATGGGCTGGGCTTCGGAGGCCTTCCTGGCGTCCCGCCCCATGTATTAAGTATTTGATCTTGTTGTATAAAGCAATACTTAGCCTGGCTGGCCCGCTCCTTGCTAACCCCTTGTCCTGAGTTTCATTTCAAGGGGCGTGTCCGTGGTCAGCGTGACGTCAGATGTAGCCGCAAGCGTGTCGGTCCAGACCACACCGCCAAAACCTGCCCGCTCGCAGGGGGCTGCGACGAACGACCAGTTCGGTGCGCTCGTCGACAGTAACACGACGGCTGCCGGCAGCACGCCGAGTACGACCTCCGACCCGGCGCCGCGCCGCACCGACAGCTCCTCGTCGTCCTCCTCCGACAAGAGCACGCACGACACTTCCTCGAGCGATCCGTCGTCGCAGAGCAGATCGACTGACGCGACCGACAGTTCGACGTCTGCCGCCACCGACACGCCCGCCGATCCCGCCAAGGCGCCCGACAAGACCAAAGGCAGGTCGGACGCCTCCGGCACGAAATCGACCGAAAAATCCAATGACAGCAAGGGCGACAAGACCGAGGACACCGACGGTGTCGCCGCCGCCATTCAGGCCGATCCCACGCAGGCAGCCGTGGCGTCCACTACGCCTGATCCGAACGCCGTCATCGTCGCGGCCCCGGTCGTGCCGGTCGATCCGAACGCGGCCGCCAGCCAGGCGGCCAGCAATTCAAACTCTCCGCTGACGATCGCCGCCGCTGGGATCGCCGCGAGCGCCTCGACCGCGGCGCAGATCACTGCGCCGGCCGTCCAGACCGACGCAACCGGCAACAAGACCGCCGATGCCGGCACCGCAGCGAAAGCGGCGCTGACGGATGCGGCCGCCAGCGAGACGGCCGGTGCTTCGCCGACCGATCCGCAAACCCAGGGTGCGCTGACCGCCACTGTCGCACAGGCGACGCCCAAGACGTCATTCAAGGCCGCCGCCACGACGCAGCAGAACACCGACGTTTCCAATCTCGGGCAGGATACGAGCAAGACGAGCACGACCGGCACGGCGTCCAACCAGGCGCCGGCAACTGCAACCACGGCCGCGCATCCTCAAGCCGCCAAGCCGCAGGTCGAGGGCAACACGACCGAGGCCAAGGCCGACGTATCGGACAAGACCGCTTCGGCTGCACCAGGCACGGCACCGACGCACGACCACGCGGCCAGCACTCAGGCGCTGACCAGCACGACGGACACCGGCGCCCAGGCCGCTGCCGCCGTGCAGGCGCCGCAGACCACGACGACCTCGGTCGCAGGCGCATCGACGGCGACGCTGACCGCGACCGCCGCCACTTCCACAGCCGTGCCGATCAGCGGGGTGCCGGTCGAGATCGCCGCGGCCGCGCGCGCCGGCAAGACCAGGTTCGACATCAGTCTCGATCCGGCCGAGCTCGGCCGCATCGACGTGCGCATCAACGTCGACCGCAACGGACAGGTTACCTCGCATCTCACCGTCGAGAAGCCGGAGACGCTCTCGATGCTGCGGCAGGATGCGCCGCAATTGCAGCGCGCGCTCGACGATGCCGGCCTGAAGACCGGCAGCAACGGCCTGTCATTCAGCCTGCGCGACCAGAACTCGTCCGGGCAGAACTCGAGCAACAACAACGACAATGGCAGTAATGCCCGCCGGCTGATCATCAGCGACGAGGACGCAGTGCAGGCCGCACCCGTGGGACGCGGCTACGGCCGCATGCACGGATCGAGCAGCGGCGTCGATATCAGAGTGTGAGGAGTATTCGACATGACCACAACGAATGCCGCCACCGCCCCGTCAGTGGTTTCAGGCACGACCCAGACGTCATCCTCGTCATCCTCGTCGAGCTCCAGCCTGAGCTCGACCACGGGATCGACGCTGGCGGGCAATTTCCAGACCTTCCTGACGCTGCTCACCACGCAGCTTCAGAACCAGAATCCGCTTGATCCGCTCGACACCAACCAGTTCACCCAGCAGCTGGTGCAGTTCGCCGGCGTCGAACAGCAGCTCAAGACCAACGATTCGCTGTCCCAGCTCGTCACCCTGCAACAGACCACGCAGGCAACGCAGGCGCTGGGCTTCGTCGGCAAGACCGCCGTGGTCGATGGCACCACCGCGACCATGACGAACTCGTCGGCGACCTGGCACCTCAACGTGCCCTCCAGCGCCACGGTCGATATTTCGATCGCCAACTCCAGCGGCCAAACCGTGTTCACCGGCAAATATACGGCCGGCGCCGGCGCCGACATTCCCTTTACCTGGAACGGTCAAGGCAATGACGGCACGCAGTGGCCGGACGGCAAGTACACGATCTCGGCGACCGGCCAGGACGCTTCGGGCAACAATGTCGGCGTCGCCGCGCAGGTGCAGGGCACGGTGAATTCCGTCGACCTGACCCAGTCGCCGCCGCTGCTCTCGATCGACGGCAACAGCTACACGCTGAGCCAGGTGAAGAGCATCGTCGCGACCAGCAGCACGAGCAACTAAGGCGGCGCGCTTCGCCTGACGCGTCGTGGTTGCGCGCCTCGTTCGTTAGTAAAGTATTTACGAAGACCCCCGCCCGGCCGTCTGAAAACGTGTTTTCAGCCCGCCGGGCCGATCGTGTTCCAGCCATTTTCAACGAGAATTGTATTGAAGCCTTAGGCTTAGCCAATTTTTAAGCCGACCGGCGTAGGGTTTCGGCGTGAGTTCAGTGGTTGAGAGTTTGTGAGTACGCCATGACAGAACCCCATCGCCCGAGGGTGAAATACGTCATCGGGCCGGACGGCAGCCCTTTGACGATCGCGGACCTGCCTGCACCGGGGACCAAACGCTGGGTCATCCGACGCAAGGCCGAAGTTGTTGCCGCGGTCCGCGGAGGCCTCCTTTCCCTCGAGGAAGCCTGCAGCCGTTACACCCTGACAGTCGACGAATTCCTCTCCTGGCAGTTTTCCATTGACCAGCATGGTCTTGCCGGACTGCGCACCACGCGCATCCAGCAGTATCGCCAGTAGGCGATCTGGAAATTCGCCAAGTTTGACGCAAATCGGCCTCGCTCTGCGAGGCCGATTTTTTTCATGTCACCACTTTTGTCCCACCTCTTAATCTTCGTTAACCATATCGAAACCATCACCTAGGCAATAATTGCCCAGTCGGCTTGCCGGTTGCAGGCCGAATCTGGCGGGGCGATTGCTTGCAAGGTCTGTTGGACTTCCTGAAAGGTATCGGCGCCGCCCGGTTCGGGGCCATGATCGCGGTCACCGCCGCGCTCATCGGCTTCTTTGCCTTCGTCATCATGCGCGTGACCACGCCGCAGATGACGACGCTGTTCACCGACCTCAGCGTTGAAGATTCCTCAAGCATTATCAAGGATCTGGAACGCCAGGGCATCCAGTTCGAGCTGCGCAATGAAGGCACCATCATCATGGTGCCCAAGGACAAGGTCACGCGGCTGCGCATGAAGCTCGCCGAGGGCGGCCTGCCCAAGGGCGGCGGCGTCGGCTACGAGGTGTTCGACAAGTCGGACGCGCTCGGCACCACCAGCTTCGTCCAGAACATCAATCATCTGCGCGCGCTGGAGGGTGAACTCGCCCGCACCATCCGCGCCATCGACCGGATCCAGGCCGCCCGCGTCCACCTCGTCCTGCCGGAGCGTCCGTTGTTCTCGCGCGAGGCGCCGGAGCCGTCGGCCTCGATCGTGGTGCGGGTCCGCGGCTCGCTGGAAGCGCAGCAGATCCGAGCCATCCGCCATCTCGTCGCCTCCGCCGTCAACGGATTGAAGCCGCAGCGCGTCTCGATCGTCGACGAGTCCGGTCAGTTGCTCGCCGATGGCGCGGCGACCGATCCCGACCAGGCGCTCGGCGACGAGCGCCGCACCGCGTTCGAGAAGCGGATGCGCAAACAGGTCGAGGACATCGTCTCCTCGGTGGTCGGCTCGGGCCGCGCCCGGGTGCAGCTCTCCGCCGATTTCGACTTCAACAAGATCACCCAGACCTCCGACAAGTTCGATCCTGAAGGCCGCGTGCTGCGCTCGAGCCAGACCCGCGAAGAGCAGAGCATGACCGCCGACAACAACGGCCAAGTCACTGTCAATAACGAGCTCCCCGGCAACCAGCAGAACAGCGGCGTCGCGGCGAAGGACCAGAGCAAGAAGACCGAAGAGACCAACAATTACGAGATCTCTCGCACCACCAAGACCGAGGTGACCGAGGCCGGCCGGGTCAACCGCATCTCGGTCGCGGTGCTGGTCGACGGCATCTACACCAAGAACGACAAGGGCGAGCTCGCCTACACCGACCGCACCAAGGAGCAGCTCGACCGTATCGCCACGCTGGTGCGCTCGGCGATCGGCTTCGACCAGAAGCGCGGCGACCAGGTCGAGGTCGTCAACCTGCGCTTTGCCGACGCGCCCTCGACTGCCCCGATCGCCGAACCATCGGGCTTCCTTGGCACGCTCCAGTTCACCAAGGACGACGTGATGTACTTCGTCGAGCTCGGCGTGATGATGCTGCTCGGCCTCGTCGTGATGTTCATGGTGATCCGGCCGCTGGTGAAGCGGATCCTTGCCTCGGACGAGGTCGCAGCCCTGACCAGCGCGCTGAGCGCCCCTGCGCTGACCAACGAATCCGCTTCCGCCTCGGGCGGCGGCCACGCGCTGGTCCCGAGCGGCAACGCCACGGCGAGCGCGATCGACGTCGCCACCATCCAGGGCCAGGTCCACGCCCAGTCCGTTCATCGCGTCGGCGAGCTCGCCGAGCGCAACCCCAACGAAACCGTCGCCATCATCCGCCAATGGCTGAGCGAACCCGCGAAATGATTCGAGAAGTGAACTGACATGGCCGCCTCCTTGCAAAACGCCAACTCGAACGACATCACCAGCGTGATCTCGACGCTCGCACAGCGCGCCGGCAACCGAGCCAAGGACGGCAGGTCCGAGCCGCTAGCGGGACCGAAGCGCGCCGCAATCCTGATGCTGGCGCTCGGCGAGCAATATGGCGGCAAGATCTGGTCGCTGCTCGACGACGAGGAGGTGCGCCAGCTTTCGCTGGAGATGTCCACCCTCGGCACGGTCGAGGTCGACACGGTCGAGGACATGCTGCTCGAATTCGTCTCGCGCATGTCGGCTTCCGGCGCGCTGATGGGCAATTTCGACGCCACCGAGCGACTGTTGCAGCAATACCTGGCGCCGGAGCGTGTCAACGGCATCATGGACGAGATCCGCGGCCCTGCCGGGCGCAACATGTGGGAGAAGCTCTCCAACGTGCAGGAAGAGGTGCTCGCCAACTACCTCAAGAACGAATACCCGCAGACCATCGCGGTGGTGCTGTCCAAGCTCAAGCCCGAGCATGCCGCGCGCGTCCTCGGAATCCTGCCCGAGGAGCTGGCGCTCGATGTCGTCAACCGCATGCTGAAGATGGAGGCGGTACAGAAGGAGGTCATCGAGAGCGTGGAGAAGACGCTTCGCGTCGAATTCATGTCAAACCTGTCGCAGACCCGCCGCCGCGACGCCCACGAGGTGATGGCGGAAATCTTCAACAATTTCGACCGCCAGACCGAAACCCGCTTCATCACCTCGCTGGAAGAGGAGAACCGGGAATCGGCCGAGCGCATCAAGGCCCTGATGTTTACCTTCGACGACCTCGTCAAGCTGGACTCCGGCTCCGCCCAGACATTGATGCGTAACGTCGACAAGGACAAGCTCGCCGTCGCGCTGAAGAGCGCCAACGAGGACGTCCGCAACTTCTTCTTCGGCAACATGTCCTCCCGCGCCGCCAAGATGCTCCAGGACGACATGGCGGCGATGGGACCGGTCCGCCTGCGCGACGTCGACGAGGCGCAGGCGCTGCTGGTCAATCTCGCCAAGGATCTCGCTGCCAAGGGCGAGATCATGCTGACCAAGAACCGCGCTGACGACGAATTGGTGTACTGATGGCGGCGCCTGCGAAATTCCTGTTCGACAACGACTTCTCCGCGCCCGACCGGACGCGCGAGAAGGCCGCGAGCGCAGCCGAGGTCGCGCAGAAGATCGCGGCCGCCGAGGCGCGCGCCTACCAGGCCGGCTTCGACGCCGGACAGCGCGAGGCCAAGGCCGAGAGCGACCGCCGCGTCGCGCTTGCCATGGAGGAGATCAACATCTCGGTCAGGGGCATCGCCTCGGGCATCGGCAATATCGAGGCCAGGATGGAGACCGAGGCGGTCGACGTCGCGGTCGCGGTGGCGCGCAAGCTGTGCGCTGACCTGATCGCCGCCGAGCCGCTCGGCGAGATCGTCGCGCTGGTCAAGGACTGCTTCTCGCACCTCGTCGCGACGCCGCACCTGGTCGTCCGCATCAACGACGCGCTCTACGAGAGTGCACGCGATCGGATCGAACGGCTCGCCAAGCAGAGCGGCTTCGAGGGCCGGCTGGTGATCCTGGCCGAGCCGGAGATTGCGACCGGCGACTGCCGGATCGAATGGGCCGATGGCGGCGTCGTGCTCGAGCGCGGCGCCATTCTCGGCAAGATCGACGAACTCGTCGGACGCTATATCGCGTCCCGCAAGGGGAACTAAGCCATGAGTGACACCGACGGGCAGGTCCCGCTTCCCGATCTCAACGGCCCGATGCCGCCGACCGGCACCGATGTCGGCTACAACGAGGACGAATACGCAGCCCGCGTCGCCGCCGACCTCGAGGCCGTGTTCGACGTGCCGGTGCAGGTCTCCGCCGTGCTCGGCCGCTCCAAGATGGACGTCGGCGAGCTGTTGAAGCTCGGTCCCGGCACCGTGCTCGAGCTCGACCGGCGCGTCGGCGAGGCCATCGACATCTACGTCAACAACCGCCTCGTCGCCCGCGGCGAGGTGGTGCTGGTCGAGGACAAGCTCGGCGTGACCATGACCGAGATCATCAGGACCGAACGCAGCTAATCGGGGAATGACGCGCGGCAGCGCGAACAGACGGACAGGAGACTGACATGCGGCTTCTCATCGTTGGCACACTGAAGGGCCAGCTCACCACCGCCACCAAGATCGCGATGGAGAACGGCGCCACCGTGACCCACGCCGAGGACCACGAGCAGGCGATGCGCGTGCTGCGCGGCGGCAAAGGCGCCGACCTGCTGCTGGTCGACGTCGCCCTCGACATCCGCGATCTCGTGATGCGGCTGGAAGCCGAGCACATCCACGCTCCCATCGTCGCCTGTGGCATCACCAACGACGCTCGCGCCGCGGTCGCCGCGATCCACGCCGGCGCCAAGGAATACATCCCGCTGCCACCGGAGCCGGAGCTGATCGCCGCCGTGCTCGCCGCGGTCGCCAACGATTCCCGTGACCTGATCTATCGCGACGACGCCATGGCGCGCGTGGTCAAGCTCGCCCAGCAGATCGCGGGCTCGGACGCCTCGGTGATGATCACCGGCGAATCCGGCACCGGCAAGGAAGTGCTGGCGCGCTACGTCCATACACGCTCGGCCCGCGCCAAACGCCCCTTCATCTCCATCAACTGTGCCGCGATTCCCGAGCATCTCCTGGAATCCGAGCTGTTCGGTCACGAGAAGGGCGCCTTCACCGGCGCGGTCGCCCGCCGCATCGGCAAGTTCGAGGAGGCGACCGGCGGCACGCTGCTGCTCGACGAAATCTCCGAGATGGATGTCCGCCTGCAATCAAAACTACTCCGCGCGATCCAGGAGCGCGTGATCGACCGCGTCGGCGGCACCAAGCCTGTCCCCGTCGACATCCGCATCATCGCGACCTCGAACCGCAACCTTGCGGAAGCGGTGCGTGAAGGCACCTTCCGTGAGGATCTGCTGTTCCGCCTCAACGTCGTGAACCTGAAGATCCCACCGCTGCGCGAGCGCCCCGCCGACATCCTGGAGCTCGCCCAGCACTTCGTGAAGAAATATGCCGAGGCCAACGGCGTGCCGCTGCGCCCCATTTCGGCGGAAGCGCGCCGCGTGCTCTCGACCAACCGCTGGCAGGGCAACGTCCGCGAGCTCGAGAACACCATGCACCGGGCGGTGCTGATGGCGCAGGGCGACGAAATCGGCGCTGACGCCATCATCACGCCGGACGGCGACCGCCTCGACGTCGCGCGCACCGCGCCAGCGGTGGCACACGCCACGATGGCCGCCGAACAGGTGACGCGGTCGCTGGTCGGACGCACCGTCGCCGACGTCGAGCGCGATTTGATCCTGGAGACGCTGAAGCATTGCCTGGGCAACCGGACCCATGCCGCCAACATCCTCGGCATCTCGATCCGCACGCTGCGCAACAAGCTCAACGAATATGCCGACGGCGGCATCCCGATCCCGCCCGCCGGCACACCGGGCGAATACCCACGGATGCCGGCAATGGGGGTGTGAGAGAGCTTTCAATTGCTGACGACGTAGATGCCCGGGCCAAGTCCCGGGCATTTCTTCTTGGGTGTAAGGCAACCCGCGCGCCACGCTCACGGTGTCGTCCTGGCGAAAGCCAGGACCCATTATATCCCAGGGAGGAGTTTGGCGAAGACTCGTCGTTCGGTACGCCCACCCCGCACAATCGATAGATTCCGCGGTATGGGTCCTGGCCTTCGCCAGGACGACGTCGGGGGAGACCGCGCTTCAATCACCGCCATCATGGCGGGGCCGCGTTCTCCGACTAGGTCATCGGTGCGACAGGCCCTATAACCGCGCACGAGAACCACGCGAGGTGACAATGTCTGAGGGTCAAATCACGGATTGGCTGGCATCGCAGAAGCAGGCGATGATCGACCTGTTGCGCGAGGTCGTGAACATCGATTCCGGATCCTACGACAAGGCCGGCGTGGACGCGGTCGGCGCGCGCTTCGAGCGGCATTTTGCCGAGCACGGCATTTCGAGCTGGCGCGAGCCGAACGACACCTATGGCGACGCGCTTCATGCGATCGTGGCCAAGCCCGGCAGCAACGAAAAGCCGATCCTGCTGATGGGGCATCGCGACACGGTGTTCGGCAAGGGCGAAGCCGAACGACGCGCCTTCACCATCAAGGACGGCCGCGCCTATGGCCCGGGGGTCGCCGACATGAAGGCAGGTCTCGTCATGAACGTGTTCGTGGCCGCAGCCTTCCAGAAATTCGGCGGCAGCCCGCACCCGATCAAGGTCCTGATCACCTCGGACGAGGAGATCGCATCGCCCTCGTCGCGGCCAGTGATCGAGCGCGAGGGACGGTCCGCGCGCGCCGTCTACAATTCCGAGCCGGGACGACCGACCGGCAACATCGTGACCAGCCGCAAGGGCGGCATCTTCATGCACCTTGCGGTCACCGGCAAGGCCGCGCATTCCGGAGCGAATTTTGCGGCCGGCGTCAGCGCGATCGGCGAGCTCGCGCACAAGATCGTTCATATCCACGCGCTGACCGATCTGACCAAGGGAATCACCCTCAACGTCGGGCTGATCTCTGGCGGACAGTCCGTGAATACGACGGCGCCTTATGCCGAGGGCCAGATCGATCTGCGCTATGTCGAGCCGAGAGATCGCGACGCGGTGATGGCCGCGATCGAGAAGATCGTCGCCACCTCTTACGTGCCTGGCACGAGCGCCACCCTGACGATCAAGGGCGAGTTCGTGCCGGCGGTTCAGAGCGAGGCGTCGAAGACGCTGTTCGACGGTTACCAGGGTGCCGCACGTGACGTCGGGCTGACCACGCTCACCGGCGAGTTCTCCGGCGGCTGCGCCGATTCAGGCTTCACCGCCGCCGTGGGCACGCCGACGATCTGCGGCCTTGGCCCGGTCGGCGGACTTGCGCACACGCCGGAGGAATATCTCGAGCTCGACAGCATCGTGCCGCGCGCGCAGGCGCTGGCGCTGGCGATCTTGCGGAGTTGATGGTTGCGCAGTTCGTAAGGCGGGTTAGCTCTCGTAGGGTGGGCAAAGGCGCGCTTGCGCCGTGCCCACCATCTCTCCATGATTTGCGAAAGAAGAGGTGGGCACGCGGAGCCTGTCATCGGGCGCGCATTCGCGCGACCCGGTGGCTTTGCCCACGAGATCCTCCTCACGAATAGCTCGGCGCGTCGGGATTGCGGAAGATGTGGATGGGGTCGCCGGGCACGATGTGCCGTCCGGTGAACATCGCATAGGCGTAGAGCGCGAGATACGCGATCGCGAGCGCGCCGACGGCATAGAAGGCCCAGGTCGCAACGCGTTTCATGCCGGCTCCATCGCCTCCTACGGGAGGCTCTGGCAGGGCTTCTAGATCGAGAGAAACGAAAAGGCCAGCCCGGAAGGCCGCCGGGCGGTCAGATGACGCCCCGGCCCCGCGTGGGAACACTGACCTCGGCGAGCCTCGCCGCGTCCTCATCCTGGTCGACCGCGACGTACTGTCCGTGCCAATAGGCGAGCGCCGCGCTGCGGCTCGAGCTCCTGATATCGCGCACGCGGCCGATGACGATGCCATGCGAGTGGCGCTCGACGATCTCCTCGACCTCGCAATCAAGGGCGCTCAGCGCGCCGGCGAGCAGCGGGACGCCGGAGACGGCCGTCACCCAGTCGCTGCCGGCGAAGCGGTCGGCGCCCTTCAGCCCGCCCTTGCCGGCAAAGCGCTCGGCAATGTCGAGCTGGTCGGCGTTAAGGATGTTCACGCCGAAAGCGCCGTGACGCCTGATCAGCGGGAACGAGGAGGCGTCGCGGTTGATGCTGACCAGCAGCGTCGGCGGATCGACCGACAGCGACGTCACCGAAGTCACCGTCATGCCGGTGATGTCCCTGCCGCGGCCGGCCGTGATGACGCTGACGCCACCAGTGAGGTGACGCATGGCGCCGCGGAAATCGGCGGAGGAGATATTGGTGTCGGTCATGATATGGCGGGCAATCACGTTCATGGCATGCTCCCTGAATCAGGGCTCCTGTTATCTAGGTACGATCGTCCGCCGAGAGAAGATGGCGCAGGATCGAGCCTTCGAGGCCCGCGAGCTCCACCGAGCCGCGCTCGCGCGGCCGCGGCGCATTGACCGTGACATCATGCGCGATGCGACCTTCCTCAATCACGAGCACGCGATCGGCCAGCGCAACGGCTTCCGCGACGTCATGCGTCACCAGGATCGCCGTAAAACCCTGGTCGCGCCAGACTCGCTCCAGGAGTCGCTGCATCGAGATGCGGGTCAGGGCGTCCAGCGCGCCGAGCGGCTCGTCGAAGGCGAGCACGCGGGGCTGGCTAACGAGCGCGCGCGCCAGCGCCACGCGCTGCTTCTGGCCGCCCGACAACACCGAAGGCCACTGGTCGCGCTTGTCGGCGAGCCCAACCTCGCTCAACGCGCGCTCGGCGCGCGGATGCGCATCCGACGAGGCGCGATCGCGCCCGAGGCCAACCTCGACATTCGACAACACGCGCGCCCAGGGCAACAGCCGCGGCTCCTGGAACATCACCCTGATATCCTCGGGCCGCGCTGCCTCGCCGAAGCTGATGGCTCCGGCATCGATCTTGTCGAGACCGGCGATCAGCCGCAGCAGCGTGCTCTTGCCGCAACCGCTCTTGCCGACGATTGCAACGAACTGGCCGGCGGGAATGTGCAGATCGATGCCGCGCAGCACCTCGTTGTCGCCAAACGATTTGCGCAAGCCGCGGATGGTGAGCGACAGGCCGGGTGTCGGCTGGTCCTGGCGCGCGACGCGTGCCTGCGGGGCGAAGCTGGCGCGCTCGGCACGTTCGGCCTCGGGAAGAAGAAGGGCTGTCTGCATGTCGGTCTCAATGTTTCTGGAAGGCGGGGTGCCAGGCGAGCGTCAGGCGCTCGAGAACGCGCGAGGCGCTGTCGGCGAGCTTGCCGAGCAACGCGTAGATCAGGATCGACAGCACGACGACGTCGATCAGCATGAACTCGCGCGCCTGCATCGCCATGTAGCCGAGGCCGGAGGACGCCGCGATGGTCTCGGCGACGATCAGCGTCAGCCACATGATGCCGAGCGCGAAGCGGATGCCGACGAAGATCGAGGGCAGAGCGCCCGGAAAGATCACGCGGCGGAACAGCTCGCCGTCGCTCATGCCGTAGATACGGCCCATTTCGATGAGCTGCGGATCGACGGTGCGAATGCCATGCAGCGTGTTGAGGTAAATCGGGAAGAACACGCCGAGCGCCACCAGGAACAGCTTTGCGCTCTCGTCGATGCCGAACCACAGGATGACGAGCGGGATCAGCGCCAGATGTGGCACGTTGCGTACCATCTGAAGCGTCGTGTCGGTCAGCTTTGCCGAAAGCTGCGAAAGACCGTTGGCCAAACCAAAGGCAAAGCCGATGCTGCCACCGATCAGAAAGCCGATCGAGGCCCGCCAGAAGCTGACCCAGATGTTGCGCACGAGCTCGCCGGAGAGCAGCAGCTTCCAGCCCGCGAGCGCAACATCGCTCGGTGCCGGCAGCACCCGTGTCGGCACGAGACCGGCAACGCAGGCGATCTGCCAGACGACGATGATGGCGAGCGGCACGATCCACTGGATCAGGCCGTCGGCGCGCGGCAGGCGGACGCTGCGCGGAAGGGAAATACTGTCGATAAGGCTCATGACTGCGACACCTGCTTCTGCGGGCGGAAATCGCTGCCGACGGTCTCGCCGAACGGACCGCCATTGAAGTGAAGCTTCGTCACGTTGCTCGGCAGCTCGAGCGAGAGCAGCGGGAACACCAGCTCGGCGAAGCGATAGGCTTCCTCCAGATGCGGATAACCCGACAGGATGAAGGTATCGATGCCGAGATCCTGGTATTCCTTGATGCGGGCCGCCACGGTCTGGGCGTCACCGACCAGAGCCGTTCCAGCGCCGCCGCGCACGAGACCTACACCGGCCCAGAGGTTCGGGCTGATCTCGAGCTTGTCGCGCCTGCCGCCATGCAGCTGCGCCATGCGCTGCTGGCCGACCGAATCCATGCGCGCAAAGTTCTTCTGCGCCAGCGCAATGGTCTCGTCGCTGACATGCTTGATCAGCTCGTTGGCAGCCTGCCAGGCCTCTTCATTGGTCTCGCGGACGATGACATGCAAACGGATGCCGAAGGAAAGTTTTCGCCCGCGTAGCGCCGCAACCTCCCTCACCTTGGCGATCTTCTCTGCGACCTGCGCCGGCGGCTCGCCCCAGGTGAGGTATTTGTCGACGGCGTCGACGGCGACATCGATGCCGGCATCCGACGAGCCGCCGAAATAAAGCGGCGGATGGGGCGACTGAACCGGGTGGAACAGCAGCTTGCCATCCTCGATGTGGATGTGCTTGCCCTCGACATTTACGGTCTTGCCGGCAAGCAGGTCACTATAGACGTTGAGGAACTCGCGGGTGACCTCATAGCGCTCGTCATGGGCGAGAAAGATGCCATCGCCCTTGTTCTCGACGGGATCGCCGCCGGTGACGACGTTGACCAGGAGCCGGCCGTTGGTGACGCGGTCGAGCGTCGCGGTCATGCGCGCGGCAACGCTCGGCGATTGCAGACCCGGCCTGACAGCCACGAGATAGCGCAGCCGCTCGGTGAACGGGGCAACCGCCGAGGCCACAATCCAGGAATCCTCGCAAGATCGTCCCGTCGGCAGCAGCACGCCGTAGTAGCCGAGCTGGTCAGCCGCCTGTGCGATCTGGCGCAGGTAGTTGAAATTCACCTCGCGGCCGCCGATGCCGGTGCCGAGATAGCGGCCGTCACCGTGGGTCGGCAGGAACCAGAGTATGTTGGCGTTACCTTGCTTGCTCTTGACCTTGCTCACGTTCCTGGCCTCCGCGCCACGTCGGAAATCTTGATTGCTTTGGGGATCAGGTTGAGCGCGAAAAACGCGTCCGCAACCTGCTGCTGATCGGCGATCACAGAGTCGGTGATCGGCTTGATGCCGTAGGACTGGCGCTTGAGCGCGACCTCGACCACCGGCACCGACAATCCAATCGACGGCGCCAATTGCTCGGCGACCGCGTGAATGTCGCCCTTGGCCCAGTCATCGACCGCGCGCAGCTCATCGAGCACGGCGTCGACGATCTTTGGATTGGCCTCGATGAACTTCTTCGAGGAGAAATAGAACTGATAGTTCGCCACGATGTTGGTGCCGTCGGCGAGCGTCCGCGCACCGGTCGCGGCTTCGGCGGCCGACTGGAACGGATCCCAGATCACCCAGGCATCGACCGAACCGCGCTCGAAGGCGGCGCGGGCATCAGCGGGTGCCAGGAACACCGGCTCGATCTCGGAATATTTGACACCGGCCTTCTCCAGCGCCTTGACCAGGAGATAGTGGACGTTGGAGCCCTTGTTGAGCGCGACCTTCTTGCCCTTGAGATCGGCGACCGATTTCAGCGGACTATCCTTCGGCACCAGGATCGCCTCGCCTTTGGGCGCCGGCGGCTCATAGGCGACATACTGGATCGGCGCACCGGCGGCCTGCGCGAAGATCGGCGGGGCTTCGCCGGTGTTGCCGAAATCGATCGCGCCGACATTGAGCGCTTCGAGCAGCGGCGGGCCGGACGGGAATTCCGTCCACACCACTTTGTAGCCTTCCGCCGCGAGCTTCGGCTCCAGCGTGCCTTTGCTCTTCAGGAGCACCAGCTTGCCGTATTTCTGGTAGCCGATGCGAACGACCTTGTCCTGGCCGTAGGATGTCCCGACAGCAGCCGCCACGATGCCGAGCGACAGGACGATGGCCGCGATCACACGTTGAACGATACGCCTCATGTTCGAACCTTTAGAAATGGGAAGGCTGGTCGGCACGTCAGGCTGCCGTGTTGCGCCAGACGATGTCCCTGATCACGATGGGCTTCGGGATCAGGCCGAGCTTGTAGAAGCGATCGGCGACACCCTGCTGGGTCGCGACGATATCGTCGGTGACGGGGCCGATCACGAAATTCGCGCGGTCGGCCGCGACGGCCTGGATGTCCAGCGGGACGCCGGTGATCGCGGCCAGCGACCTAGCGACCTCGTCGCGGTGCTGTTCGGCCCATTGACCGGTGGCGGTCGTCACGTCGACGATCTGTTGCAGGATCGGACCGTGGTTCTTCGCGAACTCGCGGTTGGCGATGTAGAACGAGTTGGTCTTAGTGACCTCGCGCGCATTGATCAGGATGCGGCCGTTCTGCTTGGTCTCGCCGATCGCAAAATAAGGATCCCAGATTGCCCAGGCCTCGATGCTGCCATTGGCAAAGGCGGGACCGGCATCCGGCGGCGTCAGATAAACCGGTGTGATGTCGGCGTAGGTCAGGCCGGCCTTCTCCAGCGTCTGCACAACGACGTTGTGGGCGCTGGAGCCCTTGGTGAAGCCAACGCGCTTCCCCTTCAAGTCAGCGATGGAGCGGATCGACGAATCCTTCGGCACCAGAATGCCCTGGCCGTTGGTGATGGGCTGGCCGGCGGCATAGACGATTGCCGCTCCGGCCGCCTGCGCGAACACCGGCGGGGAATCGCCGACGGCGCCGTAATCGACGCTGCCGACATTCATCGCCTCCATCATCGGCGGCCCCGAGGAGAATTCCACCCATTTCACGTCGATGCCTTGCGGAGCGAAATGTTTTTCCAAGGTCGCCCGCTGGCGCGTGATAACCAGCACGCCGGTCTTCTGGTAGCCGATACGAATTTCCTTCACCGCGCCTTGCGCGCTGGCGCGTGAGGCGAACGCAGCGGCGGCCACCGTTCCAACCGATAATTTGAGAAAGTCCCGACGCTGCATACCAAGCTCCCGGCCGCCTGCGGCCGTCATTCATCCATGTTTGGAGAATGATGGTGCGGGCCGCGAAAGCTGTCGAGAAGGCCGAGAAAATAGCGATGCGCGCACTGCTGCCTTGGCAATGCGCATGATTAATCTTTCAAACGGCGAAGCGAATGAGGATGGAATTTTTCTGCACGCGAATGTGAGGCTGCCGCTTCCTGAGGCAGTCTCACGCGCTAGTTCCAGCGCACCGGCAGATTCAGAAGACCGCGGAACGCCCAGCCGCCGATCCGAACCGGCTCGTCATCGGCGATCTCGAGTCGCCTGACACGCGCAAACACCGTCGGCAGTGCGACATCCGCAATCATGGCGCGCGAAGCCCAGGCGCCGGCGCAGAAATGCGGGCCGGCGCCGAAGGCGACGCTCTTCGATGTGTCGCGCCGCACGTCGAACTGATCGGCGTGCTCAAAATGCTTCTCGTCGCGGTTGGCCGAGCCGAACATCAGGAACACGCGCTCATTGGCCTCGAACGAGACGTCGCGGATGGTCCACGGCTTTGCAATTCGGCGCGGCGACATGCCGATCGGCGAAATCCAGCGGGCATATTCCTCAAAGGCCTGGAGCCAGGACACTTCGCCGCGCCGGACGAGGTCGAACTGGTCGCGATGGGTGAGAAGCGCCCAGACGGTGCCGGCGATGGCCTTGCGCGGCTCGTTCTGGCCACCGGAGATCGCCAGCTTGACGTTGGCGCGCACGCTCTGCATCGGCATGCCGGACGCGACCATCACGCCCAACAAGCTCTGGTCCGGATTTTTCTGCATGACCGGCAGCATGTCGTCGATCGCCGCGTCGATGCCGGCGGTCGCCGCATGGCAGCGTGCTTCCACGGCGGGATCGCCGGCATAATTTGCAATGCCATCGATCATCGCCTGCGACCAGGCGTCCATCTCGACAAAGTCGATATTGGTGAGGCCGGTGATCGATTTCAGGCATTCGCCGGAGAACGGCAGCGCGAACTCACGCATGAAATCGATCCGCGTGCCCGGCTCGAGGCCACCGACGATGCGATCGGCGTGAGCCTGGAACTGCGCGGTCCAGTGCGCCTTCACCGTTTTCGGCGAGACCGCCGGAAACAGCGCGCGGCGCTCGACCTGGTGCGCCTCGCCGTCCTTGCGCATCATGTTGTGGCCCATCAGCCTGTTCATGAGCCCCTCGGGCTGGTGCGAGGAGAACACGTCGATCTGCTTCTCGGAGATCGAGATGTCGTCGCGACTCACGAGCAGCGTCGAGCCGAGCTGCGGCACGAAGGCGATCGGCGCCTCCTTGCGCATTTTCGCAAGCATCGGATAGGGATCCTGCCAGAACGAGGCAGGGTCGATGTCGATGCGCGGCGCGGTGCTCAAGCTTGTTTCCTCGGGATTCTTGTTTGCCTCTCTCGGAGGATATAAGGGCTCCGTACCGGAAGCCAGCCGTTCCAATGCCACATGGGTCCCGGCTCTGCGCAGCAGCGTTGCACGCTGCAGCGCGTCCGGGACAAGAGAGGAAGCGTGTTGTTGGACAGTCTCGTGCCCCGGACGCAGCGCAGCGTAAAACGGTGCGCTGCTGAGCCGGAGCCTAGGCCACAAAACGTTGAGCACCCTACCCCGCCGCCACCGCCGTCGCCGGCGCGACGTTGATCGCGAGCTTGCCGTAGCGGTCAGTGAAGGCCTGCGTGTCGATCTCCTCGAGCTCGATCTCGCCGCTCATTACGCCCTTCTTCCAGGCCTCCTGCTCCGGATCATTCTGGAACTCCGGCATCACCTCACGCGCGAAGAGGTCCAGCGATTCGCAGATGTGCTCATGGCTGTTCTTGCCAGCCTGATTGAGCAGGATCACCTGGTCGATACGGGAGGTGCGGAAGCGCCGCAGCTTTTTCCGGATCGTTTCGGGCGAGCCGATCAGGCCGCCGCGCAGCGCGGCCTCCTGCGCTTCCGGATTATCGCGCTTCCATCTGTTGTACTCGTCCCACATGTCGACCGTGCCGGGCGCCGGCCGCTGGCGGTTTTGCGAGGCGCCGTAGAAGCGCAGCGCGAACTGGAAGAAGGTGGCGCCATCGGCCCGCGCACGCGCCTCTTCGTCGGTCTTCGCGCACATGAAGAACGACACCAGCGCCATGTTCGGGTTGATCTCGTAGTCTGCCAATTTGTGCAGCCGCTTGGTCATCGCGTTGTAATAGGCATGCACCCAGGCGTGCGCGGCATCCGCGCTGACGAACTGGAAGCCGAGCGCGCCAAAGCCGTGACGGCCGGCGCGCTCGATGGTCGGAAGCTGCGAGCAGGCCATCCACAGCGGCGGGTGCGGTTTCTGCACCGGCTTCGGCACGACGTTGCGCAGGGGCATGTCGAAATACTTGCCGTGATGCTCGCAGCCACCATCCTTGAACATCGGGATCAAGCACCGCGACGCGCTCGGCGACGCGCGCGGGATGGTTGGTGGTGAGCTGGAGGATGCCGTGGCCGAGCCGGATATTCTGGGTGCGCTGGCTCGCGGCGGCGAGGAAGGATTCCGGCGACGGCGAGTGGGAGTATTCTTCGAGGAAGTGATGCTCGACCACCCAGGCGTGGTCGTAGCCGAGGCGATCGGCGAGTTCCATCTGCGTCAGGGCATTCTGGTAGAGCCGGAGCTCGTCGCCCGCCACCCACGGACGCGGCAATTGCAGCTCATAGAAGATGCCGAACTTCATGACGCCTCTCCCGAGATTGTTTTTATTGCGAGCATTTTATTGAGCGGGACCGGACTGTCCATGGCGGCCCAATTCCGCCGGACGGGAGGACAAAAATATCGAAAACAACCCCATGCAAAGTAGCCGATAGCTTCCCGTCGCGGCCGTGCGGCCAAGTGCCCGCAGACGCGAACCGTTGATTCAGATCAAGGTGATCTGCCGCCCGATACCTATGGTTCGTCGAGGTAACGGCCCGGAAGCCGTCCAATTCCTAAATTTCAGAGAGACCGAATATGTCGGCCCCTGACGACACGACTGGGCGCGTGCGCCGCAAGCGCATGGAGATCTTTGCGTTCCTGTTCCTGACCGCGGTTGTGATGCCCGCCCTCGCGGTCGGAACGGTCGGCAGCTACGGGCTCGCCGTGTGGATCTACCAGATGTTCGCAGGCCCTCCCGGCCCGCCTCCCCCACATTGAACCCCCGCAGCGAAAGACCGAGATCATGGCCCAAGCCACACTCAATCGCCGCGCATTGATCACCGGCAGGGTGCTCAGCGCCGAACGCATCATCCCGCCGCCTGGAGGCGAGATCGCAAGCATTCTGGTGCAGGCGCGGCCGGAGCGTCTCGCCGACGTCGAGGCTGCGATCGCCGCGTTGCCCGGTTGCGAAATCCATGGCCGCGATACGCGCGGCAAGCTCGTCGTCGTTGTCGAAGCCCCGGATGCCGGCAGGCTCGGCGCCATGCTCAACGACATCCAGTCCATGCCGCACGTCTATTCGGCGGCGCTCGTCTTTCACGCCATCGAAACTGCCTGAGACCGCGTCCTTGACGCCGGGAGAACCGTTATGACCTCACCGAAGATCGACCGCCGCCAGATGCTGAAGCTGGAGGCCGCCGCGATCGCAGCGGCCGCCGCGGGCATGCCGGCGCCGGCGCTCGCCGCAAACCTCGTCACCGAGCGTGACGGCAGCGAATTGAAATGGGACAAGGCCGCCTGCCGCTTCTGCGGCACCGGCTGCTCCGTCATGGTCGCGACCAAGGACAACCGCGTGGTCGCCACCCACGGCGACATCAAGGCCGAGGTCAATCGCGGCCTCAACTGCGTCAAGGGCTACTTCCTCTCCAAGATCATGTACGGCCATGATCGCCTGACGCAGCCGATGCTGCGCAAGACGAACGGCAAATACGACAAGGACGGCGAGTTCACGCCCGTGTCGTGGGACGAAGCCTTCGACATCATGGCCGAGAAGTGGAAGGACGCGCTGAAGAAGCGCGGGCCCAGCGGCGTCGGCATGTTCGGCTCCGGGCAGTGGACGATCTGGGAAGGCTACGCGGCCTCGAAACTCTACAAGGCCGGCTTCCGAAGCAACAACATCGATCCCAATGCGCGCCACTGCATGGCTTCGGCGGTTGCCGGCATGATGCGCACCTTCGGCATCGACGAGCCGGCCGGTTGCTATGACGACATCGAGGCCACCGACGCCTTCGTGCTGTGGGGCTCCAACATGGCGGAAATGCACCCGATCCTGTGGACGCGGCTGACCGACCGCCGCCTCTCCGCACCACATGTCCGCGTCGCCGTGCTCTCGACCTTCGAGCACCGCTCGTTCGACCTTGCCGATATCGGCATGGTGTTCGTGCCGCAGACCGATCTCTACATCCTCAACGCGATCGCCAACCACATCATCAAGACCGGTCGCGTCAACAAGGATTTCGTCACTGCGCATACCATCTTCAGGCGCGGGCAGACCGACATTGGCTATGGCCTGCGGCCCGATCATCCCCTTCAGAAGAAGGCCACCGGCGCGGCGAAGGCCAACGACTCCACCGACATGAGCTACGAGGAGTTCGCAAAATTCGTGTCGGACTACACGCTGGAGAAAGCCGCAAAGATGTCCGGCGTGCCACTCAATCGGCTCGAGGCGCTCGCCGAGCTCTACGCCGATCCCAAGACCAAAGTGGTCTCGTTCTGGACCATGGGCTTCAACCAGCACACCCGCGGCGTCTGGGCCAACAATCTCGTCTACAACATTCACCTCTTGACCGGAAAGATCGCCTCGCCCGGCAACAGCCCGTTCTCGCTGACTGGCCAGCCATCAGCCTGCGGCACCGCACGCGAGGTCGGCACCTTCTCGCATCGCCTGCCGGCCGACATGGTCGTGACCAACAAGGAGCATCGCGACAAGACAGAGCACATCTGGCTCCTGCCCGAGGGTACCATCCCCGACAAGCCCGGCTATCACGCCGTGCTGCAGAGCCGGATGCTGAAAGACGGCCTGCTCAACGCCTACTGGGTGCAGGTCAACAACAACCTGCAAGCGGGACCCAACATCAATGAGGAAACCTATCCGGGCTTCCGCAACCCCGACAATTTCATCGTGGTCTCGGATGCCTACCCGACCGTGACGGCGCTCGCGGCCGACCTCATCCTGCCGACGGCGATGTGGGTTGAGAAGGAAGGCGCCTACGGCAACGCCGAGCGGCGCACGCAGTTCTGGCACCAGCTCGTCTCGGCTCCCGGCGAATCCAAATCCGATCTCTGGCAGCTCATGGAATTCTCCAAACGCTTCAAGATCGAGGAGGTCTGGCCCGAGGAGCTGATCGCCAAGAAGCAGGAATATCGCGGCAAGACGCTGTTCGACGTGCTGTACAAGAACGGGCAAGTCGACAAATTCCCGACCTCGGAGATCGAGGAGGGCTACGCCAACGACGAGTCCAAGGCGTTCGGCTTCTACGTGCAGAAGGGGTTGTTCGAGGAGTATGCCGCCTTCGGCCGCGGCCATGGTCACGACCTTGCGCCGTTCGAAAGCTATCACCGCGAGCGCGGCCTGCGCTGGCCCGTCGTCAACGGCCAGGAGACCAAATGGCGTTTCCGCGAGGGCAGCGATCCCTATGTGAAGCAGGGCACGGACGTGCAGTTCTACGGCTACCCCGACGGCAAGGCGCGCATCTTCGCGCTGCCTTTCGAGCCGGCGGCGGAGTCGCCGGACAATGACTATCCGTACTGGCTCTCGACCGGCCGCGTATTGGAGCACTGGCATTCCGGCACCATGACGCGCCGCGTGCCCGAGCTCTACAAGGCCTTCCCGGAGGCTGTCTGCTTCATGCATCCCGACGACGCGCAGGACGCAAAGCTGCGCCGCGGCGACGAAGTGAAGGTCGTGTCCCGCCGCGGTTACATCCGCGCCCGCGTCGAGACGCGTGGCCGCGACCGGCCGCCGCGCGGGCTGGTGTTCGTACCCTGGTTCGACGAGTCCAAGCTGATCAACAAGGTGACGCTGGACGCCACCGACCCGATCTCGCTGCAAACCGACTTCAAGAAATGCGCCGTGCGCATCGAGCGGGTGTGACCATGATGAAACGATCCGGTATCGTCCTTCTGGCGCTCGCCATTGCCGCGGGCGCGAGCTCGCTGACCGCGCAGACGGTGACCTCGGGCCTGCGCGGGCCGACCCCGCTCAACGACGAAGGGCCGGCGCCGCCGATGCTGCCGAACCGCAACACCTCCGAGAGGGAGGCACGCAACTATCCGGAGCAGCCGCCGGTGATCCCGCATTCGATCGACGGCTACCAGATCGACCTCAACAGCAACAAGTGCCTGTCCTGCCATGCGCGCTCGCGCACGGCGGAATCACAGGCACCGATGGTCTCGATCACGCACTTCATGGACCGTGACGGTCAGTTCCTGGCCTCGATCTCGCCTCGGCGCTTCTTCTGCACGGAATGCCACGTTCCACAGAACAGCGCCACGCCGCCTGTAAGCAACGACTTCACTGACATCGACACGCTGCTCTCGCGTTCAAGCCCGGGTGGCCGCAGATGACGACGACCACCGACGACCCCAATGTAGACCCCAATACAGATCCGAAGGCCAAACGCGGCTTTCTCGCCCGAAGCTGGGATTTCGCGCTCGAGCTGTGGGGCACGCTGACGCGGCCGAGCACGGTGTTCGCGTTGGGAACGCTGGTGCTCGCGGGCTTCGTGGCCGGCGTCATCTTCTGGGGCGGCTTCAACACCGCGCTGGAGCTGACCAACACCGAAAAATTCTGCACGGGCTGCCACGAGATGAAGGACAACGTCTACGCCGAGCTGAAATCGACCATTCACTTCAGCAACCGCTCCGGCGTGCGCGCCACCTGCCCGGACTGCCACGTCCCGCACAACTGGACCGACAAGATCGCGCGCAAGATGCAGGCCTCCAAGGAAGTCTGGGGCAAGATTTTCGGCACGATCGACACCCGCGAGAAATTCCTCGACCACCGGCTCGAGCTCGCGGCGCATGAATGGGCGCGCTTCAAGGCCAATGACTCCCTGGAATGCCGCAACTGCCACAGCGCCGATTCCATGGACATCACCAAGCAGTCGCCGCGGGCTTCCGTCGCGCATCAGCGCTTCCTGTTCACGGGCGAGAAGACCTGCATCGACTGCCACAAGGGCATCGCCCACCACCTGCCCGACATGCGCGGCGTTCCCGGCTGGCAATAGGGCAAAGCGCGATGTCATCGCGCTTTAGTTGTTGTTTGAGCATGATCTCCGCGCAAACGCGTTCCGCGTTTGTCGCGAGGGAAAACCGCTGCGCACTTTTCCGGATCATGCGCTGCCGCTTGAACCGGCGGGGGGAATGGTTAGTTTTGGGGACGGCGAATCGATCATTTTCGCCCTCACTCAATACGAAAATGCCGACATTTACCCCGCATCAGGACGCCGCCCTCAACGCCGTTGCCGACTGGCTCAAGGCAAAGCCCGGCCGCAACGGCACGCCGCCGATCTTCCGCCTGTTCGGCTTTGCCGGAACCGGCAAGACCACGCTGGCGCGGCACATCGCGGACGGTGTCGACGGCGAGGTCAAGTTTGCCGCCTTCACCGGCAAGGCGGCGCTCGTCATGCGCAACAAGGGTTGCGACAACGCCTCCACCATCCACTCGCTGATCTACCGCGCCCGAGAATCCGGCGAGGAGCAGCCGAGCTTCGAGCTGTGGGACGATGCGCCGGCCTCGAAGGCGAAGCTGATCGTGATCGACGAATGCTCGATGGTCGATGCCGAATTGGGCCGCGACCTGATGTCGTTCGATTGTCCCTTGCTGGTGCTCGGGGATCCCGCACAGTTGCCGCCGATCCAGGGCGGCGGCTTCTTCACCAATACCGAGCCCGACGCGATGCTGACCGAGGTACATCGCCAGGCGCAGGACGATCCGATCGTGCGGATGTCGATGGACATCCGCGAGGGCCGCGAGCTCGAAATCGGCCGCTATGGCGAGAGCGAGGTCGTCTCGCGCAAGGAGCTCGATCCTGACCGCGTCATGAGCGCCGACCAGGTCCTGGTCGGCCGCAACAACACCCGCCGCGCCTACAACATGCGCGTGCGCCAGCGCCAGAATATCGAGGACCAGTTTCCGGTCGCGGGCGACAAGCTTGTGTGCCTGCGCAACAACCGCAAGAAGGGCCTGTTCAACGGCGGCCTGTGGCGTGTGAAATCGCGCAACACCTCGCGCTCGAAGTCGCGCATCCTCAGCATGCGGCTGTCGCCAGACGAGGACTTCGGTCACAAGGTGACGAAGGTCTCGGTTCGCGCCGACTGCTTCGAGGGCGGGGTCGAGCAGATCGCCTGGGAGCAGCGCAAGCCCTATGACGAGTTCGACTACGGCTACGTGCTGACCGTGCACAAGTCGCAGGGCTCGCAATGGGACGACGTCGTGCTGTTCGACGAGAGCTTCGCGTTCCAGGACAGCCGCGCGAGGTGGCTGTACACGGGGATCACCAGGGCGGCGAAGAGACTGAGCGTGGTGGTGTGATCCAAGGGTGGGCAAAGGGCGAAGCGCCGTGCCCACCATCTATCCAATTTCGCGGAGAGATGGTGGGCACGCTTCGCTTTGCCCACCCTACGAAATCTGCGCTCCCATCACTTCCCCGCCACGAAGTAAAAATCCTCGCTGCCCGGCGGGGAGCCATAGGTGAAGGGTTGCTGCACGTGCTTGGTCTGGAGCCAGACGTCGTCGCGGACGATGTCGAACAGCTTGCGGACCTCGACATTCGGCTGCCGCACGTCGCGGGCGAGCGCGAGCGCGAACGGGCTGTCATTGCCATCGCCGTCCATCGCGGTCTCGCCATGCTTGGCGGCGTAGACCACCATGAAGCCAAGGGAAGGCTCGATGTTGGAAAATCCCTTGTCGACCAACTTGAGCGCCAGCGTGTGCTGCATGGTCGGCGCGAAGGGATTGTCGCGACAGGCGTCAAGGATCACGAGCCGCAGCTTGTGCGCGCCACCGACTGCCGCGATCACCTGCTCCAGCGCCACGGCTTCCGTCTCCGCGTCCTTGTCGACCGCGAGTCTTGCATCGACCGGCACGAGATAGTTGACGCCGCCGATCTCGAAGCCATGGCCGGCATAGTAGACCACGGCCCAATCCGCCTTCTCCGCATCCGCCGCGAAGCTGCGCAGCGTCTCGAAGAACTGGTCCCGGGAAAGATCAGTCGAAATCGTGACGGTCTGGAAGCCGACGTCGCGTAGCGCGCTGGCGATCAGCTTGGCGTCGCGCGGCGGATTGGAGAGCGCATGAACGTTGCGGTAGGCGCCGTTGCCGATCACCAGCGCCACCCGGCGCAGCGTCGAGCGCGTCGAAGGCGTCCTGGGTTCGAGCACGGCCAGGCGGCTCCGCGCGCCGGTGCGCGCCAGCGCGACGTCGATCTCGTCGAACGGGGTGAGCGCGAAGGCGGCAGCGCGGTAGTCGGCGCGCGCCTGCGCGAGATCCTGCTTGCGCTCGAACACCTGGCCGCGGCCGGCATGGGCGCGGACGTTGTTCGGATTCATCTCGAGGATGGCGTTGTAATCCTTCAGCGCGGAGTCGAGGTCGCCCTTGGCGACGTAGGCATCGGCGCGATTGGCGAGCGCATACTGGCTCTTCGGCTGCTTCTCCAAAATGCTGTTGCAATCGGCGAGCGCCTCGTCAAAGCGCCGCATCGCGGCAAAGGTCACGCAGCGATGGTTGGGAATCTGCAGCGCATTCGGATCGATCTTCTGCGCATCGGCAAAGTCGGCGAGCGCGCCGTCATAATTCTTCAAGAAGGTCCGCGTCCGCGCGCGGTTGGTGTGACCGACCAGCAGACTGGGCGTGTATTTGATCGCGAGGTTGAAATCGTCGAGCGCGCTCTGGAGCGCGCCCTTGCGCAAGTACAGCGTGCCGCGGTCATTATAGGCGCCGCCGTAGTTGGGGCGCTTCTGGAGGGCGAGATTGTAGTCGGCCATCGCCAGGTCGTCCTGGCCCTTGCGCTGGTGGGCCTGGGCCTGGCCGTCGAGCGCGACCATGTTGTCGGGATCGGCCTCGCGCGCCGCGGCGAACGCTTCGAGGGCATGGTCGAAGTCGCGCTTGTTCAGCAGTGAGAAGCCCCGCACGGTCAGCGCAACTGACTTGTCCTTCCCAGCCACGCGATCCGAGCTGAGCAGGTTTTCGCAGGCCGCGAACCGCGCCTGCAAGTCGAGCTTGCGCTCGCGGCAAGTCTCGAGATCATCGCCAAGCTGGGGGTCGGCCAGAACGGCTGGAGCAGATGACAGCAGGACGAGAAGGATTAGGGAAACAAAGCGCAGCATTTTCGTCGAACAAGCTCCAGCGCCACTGATTCTATGTCGGTACTTCAAGGGAGGGGTTCATGGCGGCCGGATTTTCCCCGTTCCGGCGACGCTAGCATGCCTTCTTCACGGGCTCGTGTCAGGCAGAGCGTAACATCCGGCCCGTCCGCCCGTATTTTGGGAAGGCCCGGATGCGGGACCTGGCGGGCTGTTCGCCCGGCCCCAACCACCCTAGACTGTCGCACCGACCGAACGAGGATCCGCCATGAGCCGCCCCACCTTCCACTCTCTTCCCGTCCTCGCCGTCACCGCCGCGCTGACGCTGGCCTTCGCCGCGCCCTCACGGGCTGCGGAAGATGCCGTGGTGATCCCCGCCCCCACTGTTGACGCTGCGGCCGCAAGCGGTATCCAGACCGCGGTTGTTGCCGGCGGATGCTTCTGGGGCGTGCAGGGCGTGTTCCAGCACACTGCCGGCGTCGTCAACGCGGTCTCCGGCTATGCCGGCGGCACCAAGGCGACGGCCGACTATCACACCGTCTCGTCGGGCACGACGGGGCACGCGGAGTCGGTCGAGATCAAATACGATCCGAAGAAGATCTCCTACGGCAAGATCCTCCAGATCTTCTTCTCGGTCGTGCACGATCCGACCCAGCTCAATCGCCAGGGTCCCGACACCGGCACGCAATATCGCTCGGCGATCTTCACCACCTCCGACGAGCAGAAGAAGATCGCGGACGCCTATGTCGCGCAGCTCAATGCGGCCAAGGTCTTCGGCAAGCCGATCGTGACCAAGATCGGCGCGCTGGAAGCATTCTACCCGGCGGAGGGCTATCACCAGGACTATCTGACGCTGCACCCAAACCAGCCCTACATCGCCTACAACGACATCCCGAAGGTCGAAAACCTGAAAAAGCTGTTCGGGGATAACTATATCGAGAAGCCGACGCTGGTCAGCGCCAGCAAGGTCACCAACTGATTGCAAAATCACCAGCTAAACGGGAGATCCATGCCCGACACCAAGACACCCACGAACGAAACCAAGGTCATCAAGAGCGAGGAGCAGTGGCGGCGCGAGCTCACGCCGATGCAGTATGCGGTACTCCGCGAAAAAGCGACCGAGCGTCCCTTCTCGGGCGAATACGAGCACGACCACCGCGCTGGCACTTACGTCTGCGCCGGCTGCGGCAACGTGTTGTTTGAGTCCGATGCCAAGTTCGATTCCGGCTGCGGCTGGCCAAGCTTCACGCAAGCCGCGGCCGAGAGCCATATCGACGAGGAGACGGACCAAAGCCACGGCATGATCCGCACCGAGGTGCTGTGCTCCAAATGCAGCGGCCATCTCGGCCATGTCTTCCCCGACGGCCCGGCGCCGACGGGCCTGCGCTACTGCATCAACTCGGCGGCGCTGAAGCTCAAGCCCAGATAATGGCAAGAGCCGGGTTCCAGCGTGGAACCCGGCGGCCGGCTGTGCTTTTCTCTTCTGACGGTGCGGCCGGAGGATGCATTCCGGAGGACCGCCAGGGAGGACGCCATGACCCTCGGAACCATTCTGATCATTCTCGTGATCATTTACCTGCTGGGCGGCATGTCCGGCCGGTTTGGTGGCTATGGCTATGGCATGGGCCATTCCGGCATGGGGATTGGCGGCGTGGTTCTGGTGGTGCTGATCGTGCTGCTGCTTCTTGGCAAGCTGTAAACCACATAAGGTATTGAATTAAATAGACTTATTTCCTTCGCGGGGCTGCCATGCGCGGATTCACGATCTCCGTTCGCAGGGGTCGCATTTCCGTCAAATCGGCTTATATTAGAGGGCGAAAAGGACATGGCCGCCTGGTTGCGGCCCTCGCTCACAAACCCCACACGCCGAAACCGAAGAAGATCACGAGGTCTTTGACCATGCGTCCACTGCGTCCGTTCAACTTCAACACCTCCGCCGAGCTTTTCCCCGCCGCGATCCGCAAGAAGAAGCGTGCGGGCTTCACCTATCGGCGGTTTGGCACCGCGGCTGAAGCCGTGCGCTTCGCGATCGAGGAATTGCCGACGGACTCGCTGAACGGCGCCTACCTGCAGGTCGAGGAAGCTCGCTTCGACCAGAACGGCATCCGCTCTCTCTATGAGAGCGAGTCGTTCCCGCTGCCGCGCCGCCGCAAGCCGGCCGCGAACACCGACGCCGACGCGGCGTAAGCTTTTTTCATCCTCCGATGCGCAATGAGCGCGGTAGCCGAAAGGTTACCGCGCTTTTCGCGTTTAACGCGGCTGCTTGTCCAGCCAGCGGCGCAACAGGCGGACGTTACGCATGTTGGCGCGGAACATGACGTCGAACGCATCGCCCGCGAATGGCACCATGCCGACCACGCCGTCGACCGCGACATTGCCGAGCATCCGCGCCGTAATGTACCAGGGCGCGCCCAGCGCGCGGGCCTCTCGCACCAGCCACAGCGAGATCGCCGTGGTGATGATGTCGCCGATGACGGGAATCAGGCCGATCAGACCGTCGATGCCGTAGCGGATATTGGTGCCGGGCATGATGAAGGCGACATCAAGCAGCTTTGCGATCGCCTCGAACCGCGCCAGCCGCTGCTCGCGCGTCAGCTTGCCGAAGGGATTGGCGCTACCGAACTCGAAACCGAATTCGCGAAAACCCTCTCCAAGCGTCTCGGGGCGGATCTCGCGGCCGTCCTGATCGATGATCGGCCCACGCGCCTCATCACCCGAGAAGGCCGCGCGCGAGGTCCTCCCCGAACGGGGACGGCGCGTTGCAAGAATATCGTCGTCAGACATCGTCATTGGTTGAGCGTCATCGCTTGAGGCAAACGCGCATGGCTCGCTTCGGTTGCTGCACCGCGCCCAAACGCCGCCCCTGCTTTCAGGTCGGCGCCGGAGCCGGTTGCGGCTCTTCGACATACTTATGCACGAGCCAGGACGAAATCACGCTCGGCACGAAACCGACGAGGCCGTAGAGAACCCATTGCACCGCGCCGGTGTCAGCCCCGCGCGAGCCATAGGTGATGGCGGCGAGGATGAACGCGAACAGGCCGACCAGCAGCATGCGCAGCACGGGCCCGATCCGCTTGACGTGAAACAGGATGTCGTCGACCGCACCGATCATCAACGACGGCAGGAAGCCGAACAGATAGCTGTATTGCAGGGTCTTGAAGAACACCACGAACAGCTTGCCGACCTCGCCCCAGTTGGTCTGGGTCCAATAGCCGGACTGGTAGGTCGTCGTCAGCAGCAGCAGGAATCCACCGACAAACGGACCCACCAGCGCAAAAACCAGATAGCGTTTCATCAAGCACCCCTCACCTTAAGTCCCGCCCGTTATAGCAGCGCCTCGAGAAGCTTGGATAGCCGGATGGGACGGCCGGGGAACAAGTGGCAGCCAGCCGGGTTCTGTGAACGGATCATGTGTGCCCTTTCACGAGATTGGATTTGGCCATGCGTTGGATGACCCTTTTCCTGGCGACGATCACGCTCACCGCATTCGGTCTCGCAAGCCTGCCCGCGCTCGCACAAGGCCATGCCGGAACCCCGGGGGAGCAGCAGGCCTGCTCGCGCGACGCCGAACGCCTGTGCCGCAAGGATCTCGGCAATGACGGCGCGGTCCAGTCCTGCCTCCAGGCCAACCGCGCCAGGCTGTCGCGTTCCTGCCGCAAGGTGTTCGAGAGCCACGGCATGTGAGGCGCTTGCGGCGCCCTCGAGCATGATCCGGACCCGAAGGGCCGCGTTAGCGCAAAGTGTGAAGCGGCTTTCCGGAAAGATCATGCGCAAACAATAACCTAAAGCGCGACGACCATTCATCCGGACCTCATCGCGCTTTGAGACGGAGATGCCACCATGCTGCGCGATGAACAACTCGCGATCCTCAAGGACATCAGCCAGTCCATCGCGTTCGCGGACGACCGCCATGGCGAGATCGAGGAACTCATCATCGAAGGCTACGTCATGAAGGACGGAGACCTGTTCGAGCTGACGCCCAAAGGTGTCACGGCGATCGAGGAGCGTGCTGCCGCTCTCGCCGATGCGCCCTCGACTAACGCGTGAGGCGACTGTTGCCGTGACGAACGCGCAACAATCGTGAAATCGTTCACGCGAACCATTGAAGCTTCGCGACATTCGCGCATAATCCGAATCGGGGCGGCGCAGCACTTTCGATTCGAAATCTCAAGCGTAATCGAGCAACCACACCGGGGGCATCTCCCCGCGTGCTGGATCTGACGTGCGGCAGCGCAAGCCGCGTGCGGCGCCTCCAATACACAAGCGGCCGACACCGCCAAAACCTTGGGGATGCATCTCACATGTTTAGTTACCGGATCGGGAAGATCGCCACTCTTGCCGCCATTGCCGCAACTGTCACCGTGCTTCACGTCACACCCTGCTTCGCCTTCTCCTCCGAGGCGCAACAGATGTGCACCGGCGACGCCATGCGATTGTGCGCCAACGAAATCCCCGACATCTCGCGGGTCACTGCCTGCATGGTCCGCAACAAGCACCATGTCAGCCCGGGCTGCCGCGCCGTGATGGACCGCGAGGCCGCTGCCGCGCGCAAGCGGGAAGCTGCCGCGAACTGATCCATCGCGCGCACTGCAAGTTGAGCGGCGTCCTGCCGTGATCGACGCTATGCTGCGGCCCGGCCAAGAGAGCTGGAGCAACAGACATGGCGAGGATTTTGGCGAGGTTTTTGGCGAGGATTTCGGCGAGGATCCTGATCGCGGGTGGCTGGCGGCAACCCCTTATCCCCGCGAGCACAGCCGCCCTGCTGGCACTGGCGCCTTGCGCGGCGCCCGCCCAGCAGGTCGGCATCAACCTTCCGGATGGCCCCGGTAAGAGCACCGTCGTCGGCATCTGCGGCTCCTGCCATGACATCAGCCGGCTCACGGCGGGCTACACGCCCGACGGCTGGCACACTGTGATCCGCATGATGCAGAATTTTGGCGCGCCGATCCCGCCCGAGGAAGTCGCCGGGATCACTGACTATCTCATCAAGAGCTTTCCCGAACGGCCGCGTCCCGCAGCAGTGCTGATCGCCGGCGACACGCAGATCGATATCAAGGAGTGGCCGGTCGCAACCGAAGGCTCGCGGCCGCACGATCCCCTCGCCGCCCACGACGGATCGGTGTGGTACTCGGGCCAACTGGCCAACGTGCTCGGCCGCCTCGATCCCGCCACCGGCGCGATCCGCGAATACAAGCTCAATCCGCAGACCGGCCCGCACGGGCTGAAGGAAGACAAGGACGGCAACATCTGGTTCACCGGCAATTTCGCCGGGTTGATCGGCAGGCTCGATCCAAGGACCGGCGACGTGAAGGAGTATCGGCTGCCGGATGCATCGGCCAGGGATCCGCACACGCTCGTCTTCGACCATGACGGCATCATCTGGTTCACCGTGCAGGCCGGCAACAAGGTCGGCCGCCTCGATCCCGCAAGCGGCGAGATCAAACTCGTCACGCCGCCGACGGCAAATGCGCGGCCCTACGGCATCGTGGTGAATGCGAAGAACACCGTCTGGTTCGTCGAGTTCGGCGCGCCGAAGATCGCGACCATCGATTCGAAGACCATGGAGATCCGCGAGTACCTGCTGCCGGATGCAGCCGCCCGGCCGCGCCGCCTCGCTGTCGGTTCCGACGATGCGATCTGGTATGTCGATTTCGCTCGCGGCTTTCTCGGCCGGCTCGATCCGGCGACGGGCTCGGTGAAGGAATGGGCTTCACCGAGCGGGCCAAAGTCACAGCCCTACGGCATCGTCTTCACCAAGGGCGCGATCTGGTACAGCGAGTCTGCTGCCAAACCCAACACCATCGTCCGCTTCGATCCCCAAAGCGAAAAATTCCAGAGCTGGGCGATCCCCGGCGGCGGCGACATCGTCCGCAACATGGACATCGACCGCAACGGCAACCCGGTGATGGCCAACAGTCTCGTCAACAAGGTCGGCGTGATCGAGGTGGGTGGAACCACACACTGATGTCGTCATTCACAGGCGCGACGAAAGTCGCGAACCCGGAATCCATCTCACCATTCAACGCGCTGCCAAATGGATTTCAGGACCTGCGCGCTTCGCGCGCATCCCGGAATGACGGCGGCAGGGATCGAAGACCTACTCTCCCCACGCCGCGAACGCGTCGTTGAAGGCGCGCTCACCGGGAGCGCCCTTCTCGATGGCGATGATGGCGCGGCGCTGGTTGGTGTAGACCAACGGCACGTCGAACCAGGAGCGCTCCTTCAGGAGCTGGACGTTGCGCGCGCGGTCGGCATCGACGTTGGAAAGCCCGACCAGGAAGAAGCCGTCGGTGACCTTGACGGCGAGGCCCGCGAGCGGCGTGCCGCGTGCCTGCTCGTTCGATTTCATCAGGATGCCAGGCACGTTGGCGACACCTCCACCGGGGAAGTCCGGCGGCAGGATGAAGGTCAGTTCCGCGGTGTGGCTCGCCGGCAGCGATGAATCGGTGTTCCTGCGGAACGACATCGTCATCTTGAACTTGCGGTCGGGGATTTCGATGTCGGCGCGCACGGCGACGTCAGCCTTCTGGTTGCCCGAGGCCTTGATCGGCTCGGTCCGCCAGACCACGGAGCCGACATATTGCTTGCCCTTGGGATCGGACGGATCCTCGTCATAGAGCACGACCTTCTGCGCCACTGGCGCGGCCGGCTGCTCGGTCGACGAGGGCTGGCCGACGCGATCCGGAATCTTCGGCTTTGGCGCCGGCTGCGACGCATCCTTCGGCGCCTCCACGACCTGCGTCTGGGACGGCTTGAACAGACCGCTCACGGTCTGCAACGCCTGCTTGCCCCAGAGGATGCCGGCGCCGACCAGGATCAGCACGATGCCGACGGCGATCGCGCTCTTGAACGGGAAGGCGGAGCCGGAGCGGCGCTTCTTGGTGTCGCGGTCGAGGACGGGGATGTGCGGGCGCGGTGCCGCCGGCCGGGGCGCATAGCGCTCAGCCTCCTCGATCGACTCGTCATAGGAATACGGGGCGTCCGGCGGCTCGCCGCCGCGGTTCTCCAGATTCGGCTCGAGCCGGTCGAACTCAGGCGAGGGCGACGGCACGTTGGCGTAGGTCCGGCGCGCCGCGCGGTTGGCCTGCGCCGCGGCACGGCCAAGGTCGTCGGCATCCGCGGTGATGTCGCGAAAGCCGCGGACGCCCGGCGCCTGCGGCGGCAGTGACGGTGGCGGTGGGGCGCCTTCAGGCGGACGGCGCGAGGCGGAACGATCGCGCGCTGCCGGCGGCTCCGGCATTGGCGGCGGAGGCGGTGCCTGCGGACGAGAAGGACGGGCCTGACGCTGGGCGTCGCGGTCCCCGAGCTCGTCCCCAACAAGCGGAGGTCGGTCGTTGCGCGACGGCGGCGGCGCGGGGGGACGCGCGGCGCGCGGGGCCGGCGACGAGGCCGAAGGCGGCGCGGCCGGTGGAGTGCCTTCGGTGGCGCGGGCGCTGGCCCGGCGGAAGGCATCGCCACTGCCACTGCCGCTGCCGGTGCGGGAGCCTCCGCCGGGACGCGCGGCCTCGCGGGCGCGCTGGGCGGCTTCCGATTCGACCTTGCGGACGGCCTCTTCGAGCGACAACCGTTCGCGGGTGATCTCGGATTCGGAGAGCGGCGGCTGCACGCTGCGGAGCTGCGCGATCAGCGCCGTGCGCGCCCGTTCATAGAGCGCGCGGCGGCTTTCGCCGGGAGCGTTAGGATCCAGGGCGGCAATAGCGCGGGCGATCAGCGGATAGTAATCAGCCATTTCAACTCAACTATGCGCCTGTCCCGGTAAGATATCGTTAAGCCTCAAACGGGTTTTGTACCAGAATAGTATCTTCACGTTCGGGGCTCGTGGAAAGAAGCGCGACCGGACAGCCCACCAGTTCCTCGATCCGGCGCACATATTTGATGGCCTGAGCCGGCAAATCCGCCCAGGAGCGGGCGTTCGCGGTCGGCTCCTTCCAGCCTTCGATGGTCTCGTAGATCGGCTCGACCCGGGCCTGCGCGCCCTCGCCGGCCGGGAAATGGTCGATCTCCTTGCCATCCAGCCGATAGCCGGTGCAGACCTCGATCGAATCGAAACCGTCGAGGATGTCGAGCTTGGTCAGCGCCAGCCCGTTGATGCCGCAGGTCCTGACCGCCTGGCGGACCAGCACGGCGTCGAACCAGCCGCAGCGGCGCGGACGGCCGGTGTTGGTGCCGAACTCGCGGCCACGCTCGCCGATCTTGCGGCCAATCTCGTTGTCCTGCTCGGTCGGGAACGGCCCCTGGCCGACGCGGGTCGTGTAGGCCTTGCACAGACCCAGCACATAGCCGACCGCGCCGGGCCCGAGGCCAGCGCCGGTCGCGGCCTGCGCCGCCACGGTGTTGGACGAGGTGACGTACGGATAGGTGCCATGGTCGACGTCGAGCAGCGCGCCCTGCGCACCCTCGAACAGCATGCGCTTGCCCTCGCGCCGCTTGATGTCGAGCAGCCGCCACACCGTCTCGGCATAGGGCAATAACTGCGGCGCCAGCGCGCTGAGCTCGGCAAGGATAACCTTGCCGTCGAACTCCGGCAGATTGAGACCGCGGCGCAATGCATTGTGGTGAGCAAGGAGTCGATCGATCTTGTGCGGCAGCGTGTCGAGATCGGCGAGGTCCATGAGGCGGATGGCACGGCGGCCGACCTTGTCCTCATAGGCGGGGCCGATGCCGCGGCGAGTGGTGCCGATCGCGGTCGCTGCATTGGAGGATTCGCGAAGCGCATCGAGCTCACGATGCAGCGGCAGGATCAGGGTGACGTTCTCGGCGACGCGCAGATTGTCCGGACTGACTGCGACGCCCTGCGACCTGAGCTTGGTGACCTCGTCGAGGAAGGCCTGCGGGTCGAACACCACGCCATTGCCGATCACCGACAGCTTCTGGTCGCGCAGCACGCCGGAGGGCAACAGCGCGAGCTTGTAGGTCTCGCCATTGATGACCAGCGTATGGCCGGCGTTATGGCCGCCCTGGAAACGGACGACGATGTCGGCCTGCTCCGACAACCAGTCGACGATCTTGCCCTTTCCCTCGTCGCCCCACTGGGCGCCGACGACGACAACATTGGCCATTCGCGGGTATTCCCTATGCAGATGTCTTTAAGTGGCATGATCCTAGCGGAAAACCGGTACCCACTTTTCCGGGATCATGCCGGCGCCCAGCCCAATCCACGGCCGGGGCCGCTCGCATGCGAGGCAGCCAACCGGATAACGGAAGCGGCCTCTCTAGGCAAGCAAGAACGGGGCCTTTTCGAGGCCTAACGCGCGATCCAAGCCTTTGATATACCCTTAAAATCCGGAAAGGTTCGGGACCGCGCAGGCAACCTTTGGAACCGTGGATTTGATACGCATCAACCACCTCGTTCGCCGGGTTGCCTAAGGGATGGCTGTCACCTCCACCCTTTACCTTCTGCGGGCCGCAAGACCCTTTTCGGACATGCCGTGACCGAACCCTCGGGAAACCAGGCCAGCCAGTTCTGGTGCCTTTCAGCCGACGCGCTCGCCGGGCAGCTCGGATGCGGCTTGCAGGGACTGACCACGCGTGATGCCACCGAGCGGCTCAGCCGCTTCGGCCGGAACAGCGACGCGCCGCCGCGGATCGAGGGCGCGTTGCGCGCGATCCTGCGGCGGCTCTTCGAGCCCTTGTCGCTGATCCTGCTGGTCGCCGGCATCATCTCGATGCTGACGGGGGACGACATCGGCGGACTCATCATCGTCCTGATCCTGACGCTGTCGATCGGGCTCGACACCGTCCAGGAAGGACATGCGGTCCGGGCCGCCGAAATCCTGCGCCGTTCGGTGGCGCTGAAGGCCGAGGTCAAGCGCGATGGCACGTTCTGCCAGATCGACGTCGAACAGGTGGTGCCCGGCGACATCCTGCGCATCCGCGCCGGCGACATCATTCCGGCGGACGCGCTGATCCTCGAGAGCACGGCGTTCACCGCCGGCGAAGCGGCGCTCACCGGCGAGCCCTACCCCGTGCAGAAGCGCGCCGGCGCCGCCGATGTCCCGGACGACACGTCCAATGCGCTGTTCCGCGGCGCGGTGGCGCAGACCGGCGAGGCGATCGCACTCGCGGTGCGCACCGGCCGCGACACGGTGTTCGGCGCTGCGGCCTCCGCACTTGCGGAAGCGCGGGCGCCCTCGCCGTTCGAGCGCGACTTGCGCGAATTCGGCCTCGTCATCGCGCGCGCGACGCTGGCGCTGGTGCTGGTCGTGCTGACCATCCGCGTGGTGTTCGGCCGCCCGGTGCTGGACTCGCTGCTGTTTGCGGTGGCGCTCGCGGTCGGGCTGACGCCGGAGCTGCTGCCGATGATCACCACGGTGACTCTGTCGCGCGGTGCGCTACGCATGGCCCGCCGCAAGGTGATCGTCAAACGCCTCGCGGCGATCCACGATCTCGGCGCCATGACGGTCCTGTGCACCGACAAGACAGGCACGCTGACTTCGGCCGAGATCACGCTTGCGCAGAGTCTCGACGCCAGCGGCAAGGAAGATGCGCGCGCTGCAAGGCTCGGCGCCATCGCGGCCGCGCTCGGCGGCGACCGCGGCTCGCTCGATGCGGCGCTGGTCGCAGGCTGCGCCGGCGCCACGCAGGGCTGGACACTCGCGGGCCGCCAGGCGTTCGATTTCTCGCGGCGGTTGGGATCGGTGCTGGCGAACGGCCCCGAAGGCGCCATGCTGATCGTCAAGGGCGCGCCGGAGGCCGTGCTCGAACTCTGCACGACCGACGACGACACACGTGCGGCGGCAATGGCGCGCGTGCGTCAGCTCGCGACCGAGGGCCTGCGCACCGTCGCCATTGCCTCGCGCCGGTGGACAGGCGCGATGCGCGAGGTCGAGACCGATGATGAGATCGATCTCACCTTCGAAGGCTTTTGCGCCTTCGCCGACCCGCCAAAGCCGACCGCTGCGGCCGCGATCGCCCGGCTCGCCGCCGGAGGCATCAAGCTCAAGATCCTCTCGGGCGATGATCCCGTGGTGGTGAAGCGGCTCGCGGGCCTCGTCGGGCTGAACGCCGAGCGCGTGCTCTCAGGGCCTGATATCGCCGAACTCGGCGACGAGGCGCTGGCGGTTCGGGTGCAATCCGCCGACGCCTTCGGGCGGCTCGCGCCGGACCAGAAGTCGCGCATCGTGAAGGCGCTGCAAACAGGCGGCGAAGTCGTCGGCTTCCTCGGCGACGGCATCAACGACGCACCGGCGCTGAAGGTCGCCGATATAGGACTCTCGGTCGAAGGCGCCACCGGCGTGGCGCAGGCCGCAGCCGACATGATCCTCCTTGCCTCGGATCTCGAAGTCGTCGCCGATGGCGTCGAGGAGGGCCGGCGCACCTTCGCAAACATTCTCAAATATGTCCGCATGGGCGCGAGCTCGAATTTCGGCAACATGCTGTCGATGGCGATCGCCTCCATCGCGCTGCCATTCCTGCCGATGCTGCCGACGCAGATCCTGCTCAACAACCTGCTCTACGATCTCTCCGAGCTCGGCATCCCCTTCGACCGCGTCTCGGCGCAGGCAACCGCCCAGCCGCAGGTATGGAGCATGTCGCGCCTCGTGCGCTTCGCCGCGATCATGGGACCGCTGTCGTCGGTGTTCGATTTCCTGACCTTTGGCGCCCTGCTGTTCCTGTTCAACGCCACGCCGGACGAATTCCGCACCGCCTGGTTCGTCGAATCCATGGCGACGCAGATTCTCGTGATCTTCATCATCCGCACCAATGGACGTCCCTGGCATAACTGGCCCGATCCCGTGCTGTCGGTCTCCTCGTTGATCGCCCTCATGGTCGCGATGATCGTGCCGCTTACGCCGGTCGGCGCCTGGTTCGGCTTCGTCGCTCCGCCGCCGCTGATGCTGGCCGGCATCGCGGCCCTGGTCGTCGTCTATCTCGGCTGTGCCGAGTTGTTGAAGCCGCTTGCGATCCGCACCAAGCAGAAGACTTGAAGACAGGGTTCCCGTCGCATTGGACGGGCGCATGGACGCGATGCGTCGCGCGCCATTGATATCAGGCCGATTTCCGTGTCTGTGGACACGCCGGGTTTGAGCCGGCCCGGCCGCCGCCGGGCTGGGCGGCTCGGTGCATGAACCGGGGCCATAACAATCACGATGTCCGCCGCCGACCAGACCACGCGCCTTGCCGCACCGGGGCAGCACTGGATCGCCAACCAGCCTTATCTCCTGCTCAGCATCACCGCGCTGTGCTGGGCCGGCAATGCCGTCGTCGGGCGGCTCGCCGCTGGCCACATCCCGCCGGTGACACTGTCCTTCCTGCGCTGGTCCTTCGCGTTCCTGCTGGTGCTGCCATTCGCCTGGAAGCATCTGATCAAGGACTGGCCGGCAATCCGCAGCAAGCTCTACCTGATGATCGTGCTGTCGATCACCGGCATCGGCGCCTTCAACACGCTGCAATATTGGGCGCTCGAACATACCCAGGCGCTGAACACGCTGCTCCTGCAATCGGCCGCGCCGCTGATCGTCGCGCTGTGGTCGCTGATCATCCTGGGCGTCCGGCTGACCGCGGCGCAGGCGTTCGGCGTGCTGCTCTCGCTTTGCGGTGTGCTGACCATCCTCTTGCACGGCGATTTCACCACGCTCTCCAACATCGAGTTCAACAAGGGCGATTTGATCTTCATGGTCGCGCTGGTGATCTTCGCGCTCTACTCGGTGCTGACCCTGAAGCGGCCAGCGATCCACGGCCTGTCGTTCCTCGCCTTCACCTTCGGCTGCGGCGCGGCGTGCCTCGTTCCGCTGGAGATCTGGGAGTTATCGGCCCGCCCGGTGATGAAGCTCGATCTGCCGAACGTTCTGACGCTGGTCTATGTTGCGGTGTTTCCCTCGACGCTTGCCTATCTCTGCTTCAACCGCGGTGTCGCGCTGATTGGCGCCAACCGCGCCGCACCGTTCTTCCATGTTGTGCCGGTGTTCGGCTCGATCATGGCGATGATCTTTCTCGGTGAGTTGCCGCAGGCCTTCCATTTCGTCGGCTTTGCGCTGGTACTGTCGGGCGTGTTCGTCGCCTCGCGCAAGCAGGCGACCTGAACGGCGCATTCATCCGAGCGCGCCGCACCCATCCGTTCTCCCCCTTGTAAGCGGAAACGATGAGATCGCGCGCCGATGTTCAACATATTGACCGTCAAAGCAGCCTGCCTGATCTCCGTTGCATTGTAGCATTGCGGCGGTGGGACTTGTGGCGCAGCCGCGATCCGGCGCAAGCTTCCTCACGAAAACCAATGACGATCGCTTCGCCCGCGCCACCGGCCTCGAATCCGGCCGGCTGGCTCAACAACCAACCCTATCTGCTCCTGAGCCTGAGCTCGCTGTTCTGGGCCGGCAACATCGTGCTCGCACGCCATGTCGGCGCGCATGTGCCGCCGCTCACGCTGACCACGATCCGCTGGTTCGGGGTCTTCCTCATCCTGTTGCCGTTTTCGTGGCCGTATCTGAGGTGCGACTGGAAGGCATTGCGCGCGCATCTGCCGCTGATGCTGTTCCTGTCGCTGGTCGGCTTCGCCTTCAACAACGCGATCTCGTTCTGGGCCCTGCAATATACCGAGGCGCTGAACGCGCTGCTGATCCAGTCGGCCGGACCTTTGTTCGTGGCACTATGGTCGCTGGTGCTGTTCGGCGTCCGCCTGACGGCTGCGCAATTCGCCGGCATCGCGATCTCGCTGCTCGGCGTCCTCATCATCATCCTGCGTGGCGATCTCGCAGCGCTTGCCGGCATCAGCTTCAACCGGGGCGACATCATGTTCGCCTCCTCGCTGGTGGCGTTCGGGCTCTATTCCGCCTTCATCCCGCGCCGGCCAAAAATCCATCAACTCTCCTTCCTCTCCTTCACCACCTGCTGCGGGGCGATGATGCTGCTGCCGGCCGCGGTGTGGGAATTTTCCGCGGGCAACGTCTTGAAGCCCGACGCAACGACGCTAGCGACATTGGCCTACATCCTGATTTTCCCCTCGACCCTTGCCTATCTCTTCTTCAACCGCGGCGTGGCGCTGATCGGACCGAACCGGGCCGCACCGTTCTTTCATCTGGTGCCGGTGTTCGGCTCGGCGATGGCGATCCTCCTGCTCGGCGAGCGGCTGCAACTTTTCCATCTCGTCGGCTACGCGCTGGTGCTCGCCGGCGTCGTGATCGCATCGCGGCAGGGCTCGGCGTCGCAATGATTCTGCGCTGCTGGCGCGAGCGCGCCAAGCAGTAAGGGGCCACCTAGGAGGCTGTCATCGCCCGCGAAAGCGAAAGCGGGCGATCCAGTATTCCAGAGGCAGCGCAGCTTGAACCGAGAAGCCGCGGCGTACTGGATGCCCCGCCTTCGCGAGGGCATGACAGCAGTGCTAGAGCTGCCACGCGTGGCGGCGCCGTAGGGTGGGCAAAGCGAAGCGTGCCCACCGCAGAGTCACCACGACTTCAAAAGAAAAGGTGGGCACGGCGCTCACGCGCCTTTGCCCACCCTACGAATTCATCGCGGATGTTACGCCGCCCGCACCTTGGCGAGGAAGCCATCGACGGCGCTTCGCAGTGCGCCGGACTGGTTGTCGAGCTCGCGTGCGTTCGACAGCACGTCGGAGGCTGCGGTACCCGTCGCCTCGGCCGCCGAGGTCACGCTGCCGATATGGGCGTTGATTTCGCTGGAGCCGGCTGCGACCGACTGGATGTTGCGGGCGATCTCGCGCGTCGCCTCGCCCTGCTGCTCGATCGACGCGGAAATTCCTGCGGTGATCTCGCTCATCTCGGCGATCGTCTGGGTGATGCCGGCGATCGCGGCGACCGCGTCGCTGGTCGAGGTCTGCATCGCCGCGACCTGGGCGGAGATTTCCTCGGTCGCCTTCGCGGTCTGGTTGGCGAGCGCCTTGACCTCGGAGGCGACGACCGCGAAGCCGCGACCGGATTCGCCGGCGCGCGCCGCCTCGATGGTCGCGTTGAGCGCGAGCAGATTGGTCTGCGCCGCGATCGAGTGGATGAGCTTGACGACCTCGCCGATCTTCTCGGCACCGGAGGACAGCACCTGCACGGTGGTGTTGGTACGCTCGGCATCGCTGACCGCCCTGCTCGCGACCTCGGTGGAGCGCGTCACCTGACGCGAGATCTCGGTGACCGAGCTCGACAGCTCTTCGGCGGCGGCCGCAACCGTGCCGACATTGCCGGATGCCCTTTGCGAGGCGGCGCCGACGGTGGCCGCGCGCGCGCTGGCATCGCTCGCGGTCGCGGTCATCGACCGCGCCGTGGTCTGCATGCCGGCAGCAGCCGAAGAAACCGAACGCACGATACCGTTCACGCTGCGCTCGAAATCGCTGGCGATGCCTTCCATCGCGCTGCGACGTTCTGTAGCGGCGCTTTCCTTTGCAAGCGCCTCGGTCTTCTCGAGATCGCGGATGCGGATCGCATTGTCCTTGAATATCTGAACGGTCGAGGCCATCGCACCGACCTCGTCGCCACGACCGACGCCGGGGATATCGCCCTCGAGCTTGCCGTCCGCGAGTTCGCTCATGCGCGTACCGAGCCTGTTCAGCGGCAGGCTGATGCTACGGCCGAGCAGCCAGGCAACGCTGCCGGCGACAATGACGATGCCGAGCATAGAGAGCCCGAGCAACCAGTAGACCGGGCCCATCTTCTCATCGATGTCGTCGAGGTAGGCGCCGGTCCCGAGATACATGTCGAAGCCGGGAACGGCGACGGCATAGCCGAGCTTGCGGATCGGTTTCTCCTGGCCAGGCTTCACGTATTCGTAGAAGAGCAGGATCTCGCCATTGGCCTTGACGCCGTCCATCAACTCTTTCGACAGCTTGCGGCCGTTGGTCTCGACCTCCATGCGATTGGTGCCGACCTGCTTGGGATCAGGCGCAAGCTGCGTGATGCCGTCAGAGGTCGTGCCAAACAGGTAGCCAGAGCCCTTGTCGTAGGTCATCGCATTGCCGTAACGGCGGAGTTCCGCCAATGCGGCATCCCTGGTCATCTCTCCGGCATTCACTCGCTTCATCAACGCGGCAGCATAGTTCCGGGCCATGTCGACGATCGCCTTGGTCTGGTCGATGCGCGCGCTCACCATATCGCGCTTCATCAGATATCCGGCCAGAACCCCGGAGATGCAGAGCCCCAACAGGGTGACGCCGACAACAATGCCGAGCTTGGGGGCGATCTTCAGATTGCTCAACTTCACGAGGCGGCTCCGGCGGACAAGAGGAAACGGCACGCGGGTGGATCGATCGAATTTGAATCAACTTTTAGTGTGGGACCCATTAGCAACTTGTTACGATGCCTCCGTAGAAGTCCGCAGAGGAGGCCAAAAACCCGCAAACGCCGCAGCTTTCGACAACCGACGATTGTACGCGCCAAGCTCGATTTCGCGTAAAAGACGCAAGGACCCGGCGCCAAGGCCGGATCAGACAACAAGAACCGACAAACCAAATCGGAGCAGGAAATGCCGAAATTCAGGGTGGTGACGCCGAAGGGCGCGAGCTTCACGGTGGCGGGAAGCGACTATTCCCTCGAGCGGGAGGCGCTCGATCCGATCGATGCGGAGATCGTCGAGGCGCCGGCCAACGAGGCCGAGTTCATCGCCGCAGCCCGCAACGCCGATGCGATCTACGCCAAGGGCATCCCGATCACCAAAGCCATCATCGACGCGCTGGAAAACTGCAAGGCGATCACGCTCGGCTCCGTCGGCGTCGACAGCGTCGACGTAAAGGCAGCAACTGCCCGCGGCATTCCCGTGACCAACATCCCCGATACCTTCATCGAGGAGGTCGCCGACCACGCCATGATGCTGCTGCTTGCGGGCTTCCGCCGCCTGGTCGAGCAGGACCGGATGGTGCGCGAGGGGCGTTGGGCCGAAGGCCGGCCGGCGCTGTTGAAAATTCCGCGGCTGATGGGCCAGACGCTCGGCTTCATCTCCTTCGGCCGCGTCGCACGCGCGGTTGCCAAGCGCGCCGCACCCTTCGGCCTGCGGATGATGGCCTTTGATCCCTTCATCCAGGAAACGCTGATGTACGATCACGGCGTGATGCCGGCGACGCTGAACGAGGTGCTGGCGCAATCGGACTTCGTCTCGATGCACGCGCCGGCCCGGCCGGAGGTCCACCACATGCTGACCGAGAAGCATTTCCGGCAAATGAAGAAGGGCTCGATCTTCATCAACACCGGGCGCGGCGCCACCGTGGACGAGCAGAGCCTGATCAAGGCCCTGCAGGAAGGCTGGATCGCGCATGCCGCGCTCGACGTGCTGGAGAAGGAACCGCCGTCGCACAACAACCCACTGCTCGGCATGGAGAACGTGACCCTGACCGCGCACGTTGCATCGGCTTCGGCACGGTTTGACGAAGCGCGCAAGCGGCGCGTGGGCTACGAATTGTCACTGGTGCTTCAGGGGATGTGGCCGGTAAGCTGCGTCAATCCGTCGGTGCTGCAGAACACGGCGCTGCGACGCTGGCAACCCTTCAGCATGGATCGCGGTCCGAACAGCTAAGCCTGCGATGCACCTTCGGATGAATGGAGACCGGTTCGCGTGAAAGAATAAGCCACATGGAAGACCCTTCACCGGCGATCAACGCCGGGAAGGGACAAAAAGGGAGGAACTGATGAGGAATGACATCACCCGTCGTGATGCCCTCGGGCTTGGGCTGTCCGTTGCGGCGTTTGCAGCCGCCGGCGCTGCAGCGCAAACGCCATCCAGCATCAAGGCTGCCGACGTCGCAGCGCCGTCGCTGCCGATCGAGAAGGGCGCAAGCTTGCGCATGCTGCGGCCGGTGCGCTTCGTGCAGCCGGATGAGGACGTGTTCCGTGCCAACGCAAGACGTTTCACCGAGGCGACCGGCGTCGAAGTCAAGGTCGATTTTGTCGGCTGGGAGGACATCAACCAGCAGACCGCGGTCACCGCCAACTCCGGCGCCGGCCCCGACATCATCATCGGCTTTTCCGACGCCCCGCACATCTATGTCGACAAGCTGATCGAGTTGTCCGACGTCGCCGAATATCTCGGCAAGCGCTACGGTGGCTGGCTGTTCCTGGCGGAGAAGTACGGCAAGCGAGCCAAGAGCAACAACTGGATCGGCCTGCCGTTCGGCGCGACTGGCGGCCCCTTGGTCTATCGCAAGTCGATCATCCAGGCCGCCGGCTTCGACAAGGTGCCGGACGATCACGCCGGCTTCCTCGATCTTTGCCAAAAGCTCCACAAGGCGGGCAAGCCGGCCGGGTTCGCGCTCGGCAATGCCGTCGGCGACGGCAACGGTTTCGCAAGCTGGATGCTGTGGTCGTTCGGCGGATCACTGCTCGACGCCGACGGCAATCTCACGATCAACAGCAAGGCGACCGTGGAAGCGTTGAAATATGTGAAGCAGCTCTTTCCGACGTTCATCGCAGGCACGGCGTCCTGGAACGACGTCAGCAACAACCGTGCCTATTCGTCCGAGGAAATCTCGCTGACGGCGAACGGCATTTCACTGTACTTCTCGCTGAAGAACGACACGGCGACCGCGAAGATCGCCGAGGACACGGAACATCAGTTCCTGCCGAAGGGGGTCGCCAAGTCATCGCCCATGGGCGGCCTGACGCTGAACGCGATGGTGTTCAAGCACAGCCCGTATCCGAACGCGGCGAAGGCGTTCCTGCAATTCATGATGGAGAAGGAGCAGTACGACCCCTGGCTGATCGCCAACAGCGGCTACTGGGCGCAGCCGCTCGCCAATTACGCGGAGTCCGCGGTGTGGTCCGGCGATCCGAAGCTGAAGATCTTCAAGGACACGATGTCGAACCGGTACTGGGACGGTTACGAGGGCCCGATCTCGACCGCGACCGGCGCAATCCGTGCCGATTACGTGCTGGTGCAGATGTTCGCCTCGGTCGCAACCGATGCCGCGACACCGGAGCAAGCTGCTGCGGAAGCCGAGCGCCGGGCGAAGCGGTATTTCCGCAGGTAGCAAGACCGTCATTGCGAGGAGCGAAGCGACGAAGCAATCCAGACTGCATCCGGGGAGCCAGACTGGATTGCTTCGCTTCGCTCGCAATGACGGTGTGGTGACAGTTCGAGAGAGGACAGTCAGCCAATGTCCGTGACCACACTGCCCTCCGCCGCGCTTGCCCACCGGCAGCAATCACGGCTCGTGCGCCTGTTCGACTACAAACCGTTCCTGATCGTGATGTGTCTCGCACCGGCGATCGGGCTGCTTGCGGTCTTCCTCACCTATCCGCTGGGTCTGGGCATCTGGCTCGCCTTCACCGACACCACGATCGGCCGGCGCGGCGTCTTCGTCGGTCTTGAGAATTTCCAGTATCTGCTCACCGATCCCCTGTGGTGGGGCGCCGTGTTCTACAGTATCTTCTACACGGCCGTCGCGACGTTCGGGAAATTCGCGCTTGGCTTCTGGCTGGCGCTGCTGCTCAACAATCACTTCCCGTTCAAGAGCGTGCTACGCGCAATCGTGCTGCTGCCCTGGATCGTGCCGACGGTGCTCTCCGCACTCGCCTTCTGGTGGATCTACGATCCGCAATTTTCGATCATCTCGTATCTGCTGGTCGACGTGCTGCATTGGCGCACCACCAACATCGACTTCCTCGGCACGCCCTGGCCGGCGCGCTTCTCGCTGATCGCAGCCAACATCTGGCGCGGCATTCCCTTCGTCGCGATTTCGCTGCTTGCGGGCTTGCAGACCATCTCGCCCGCGCTCTATGAGGCCGCGATGCTCGATGGCGCCAGCGCCTGGCAGCGCTTCCGCTACATCACCTTCCCGATGATGATGCCGATCCTCGCCATCGTCATGACCTTCTCGATCATCTTCACTTTCACCGACTTCCAGCTCGTCTACGCCATCACACGCGGTGGCCCCGTGAACTCGACGCATTTGCTGGCGACGCTGGCCTTCCAGCGCGGCATCGCCGGCGGCGAGCTCGGCGAAGGCGCGGCAATCGCGGTCTCGATGATCCCGTTCCTGGTGTTCGCGACGCTGTTTTCCTATTTTGGCCTGGCGCGGCGCAAATGGCAGCAGGGAGAGGCCAATGACTGACGCTGTCGCCCACCCGTCCGCCATTGCCAACGCAACGCCCGATACGATGGCCTGGGATTCCCGCGCGCGGCGGGTGATGATGATCTATCTGCCGCTCGGCTGCTTCGTGCTGATCCTGCTGTTTCCGTTCTACTGGATGGCCATCACCGCGTTCAAGCCGAACGCCGAGCTGATGAACTACAAGGCGCACAATCCGTTCTGGATCACCTCGCCGACGCTGGCCCACATCAAGCACCTCCTGTTCGACACGGCCTATCCGCGCTGGCTGAAGACGACGATGTTCGTCGCGATCGGCGCGACCACGCTGTCGCTATTCGCGAGCACGCTGGCGGCCTATGCGATCGAGCGCCTGCGCTTTCGCGGCAGCCCCTATGTCGGCCTCGGCATCTACCTCGCCTATCTGGTGCCGCCGTCGATCCTGTTCATTCCGCTCGCAACCGTCGTGGTGCAGTTCGGCCTGTTCGACAGCCCCCTTGCCCTGATCCTGGTCTATCCGACTTTCCTGGTGCCGTTCTGCACCTGGCTCCTGATCGGCTATTTCAAGTCGATCCCCTACGAGCTCGAGGAATGCGCCCTGGTCGACGGCGCGACGCGACTGCAGATCCTGCGACGGATCACGCTGCCGCTAGCGGTGCCCGGCCTGATCTCGGCCGGCATCTTCTCCTTCACCCTGTCCTGGAACGAGTTCATCTATGCGCTCGCCTTCATCCAGAGCGGCGCCAACAAGACGGTGCCGGTTGCGATCCTGACCGAGCTCGTCACCGGCGACGTCTATCAATGGGGAGCGCTGATGGCGGGATCGCTGCTCGGCTCGCTGCCGGTTGCGATCTTCTATTCACTGTTTGTGGATTACTACGTATCCTCGCTCACCGGCGCGGTAAAAGAGTAAACCGCGCCTGCGGGGTTTTGCCCGGCTTCACAAAACTGCAATATGTGGTCCGCATAAGGCGTGCGTCCGTTAACAGGAGACGCATATGCGCGCGACCTTTCTTGCCTCCGTCGCAACGATCATTTTCACCGCGGGTGCCGCGCTTGCCCAAAACGAGGGCGAATTCCCGGCGACGCTGACTGCCCACGCAGTGATGCCGGCCGAGTCCTTCATCGATGCGCCGACTGACGCGCCCGCCGACCTCAAAACGTCAGGCAAATACACCACCGGCAAGCGCGTCGACGCGCTCGGTACCGTCATGGGCAAGTCCGCCGAGCGTTCGACCGGCGTGTCGCTGCCGTTCAAAGGCCAGCCGCTCCAGGGCCATTCCGGCATCAAGTCGATGGGCGACGGCACCTTCTGGGTCATCACCGACAATGGCATGGGCTCGCGCTACAACTCGACGGACTCGATGCTGTACCTGAACCACTACAAGATCGACTGGACCAGCGGCAAGATCGAGCGGCAGGAAACGGTGTTTTTGCACGATCCCGACAAAAAGGTGCCCTTCCGCATCGTGCATGAGGACACCGAGAAGCGCTATCTCACCGGCTCCGACTTCGACACCGAAGGCTTCCAGATCATTGGCGACACCTTCTGGATCGGTGACGAGTTCGGCCCCTACATCCTGAAGGCCGACAAGACCGGCAAGATCCTTGGCGTGTTCGAGACGATCGCTGACGGCAAGCCGGTGCGCTCGCCGGACCACTGGGCGGTGCAATCCCCTGGTGCGCCGGGCGCGAGCTACACCAACGTCAATCTGCGCCGCTCCAAGGGCTTCGAGGGCTTTGCGTCGTCGAAGGACGGCAAGTTCCTCTACGGCCTGCTGGAAGGCCCGCTGTGGGACGCCGAGAAGAAGGATTGGGAGAAGGTCGACGGCAAGGAAGCCTCGCGCATCCTCGAATTCGACGTCGGCGCGGAGAAGTTCACCGGCCGCTACTGGCAATATGTATTCGAGCAGAACGGCAACGCCATCGGCGACTTCAACATGATCGACCCGGCCAGCGGTCTCGTCATCGAACGCGACAATGGCGAAGGCACCGCCGACAAGGCCTGCCCGCAAGGCGTGCGCGGCGAGAACTGCTTCCCCGACGTCGCGAAGTTCAAGCGCGTCTACAAGATCGAGCTCTCGGATGCCAATGTCGGCAAGCCCGTGCGCAAGATCGGCTATATCGACCTGATGAAGATCAAGGATCCCGAAAAGAAGGCGCGGAAGCCGCTCAATGACGGCGTCCTCACCTTCCCGTTCTTCACCATCGAGAATGTCGATCGCGTGGACGAGACGCATATCATCGTCGGCAACGACAACAATTTGCCGTTCTCCTCCAGCCGCGAGCCGAACAAGGCCGATGACGACGAGTTCGTGCTGCTCGAGGTCGGCGAGTTCCTGAAGGCGAAGTGAGGTTTGCCATCTCCACACCCAAGCTGTCATCGCCCGGCTTGACCGGGCGATCCAGTATTCCAGAGACGCCTGAGCTTGAATCGAGAAGCCGCGGCGTACTGGATGCCCGTGTCAAGCCAGGGCATGACAAACAGAGAGTGCGGGGCGAGGTTAAGAACGCCTCAGCCCGCCGGCACCATGACGATGCCCTTGTCCTTGGGCCAGCGCACGCGCCAGCCGAACTTGATCTCCTTCACCTCGCCGGGCTTGGCGTCGAACGCCCATTCCAGCACACCGCGCTTGTCGCGCAGATTGGTCGACGTGGGCGGCGTGGTCGCGGACAGCATCTCGACCGCGATGTCCTCGTTCTCGCTGACCGGGAGCTGATCCTCGATCGCGATGCGGATTGGGAAATCGTGACCGTTGCGCACGACGGTCCGGAACGAGCGCGCGTCGGTCTTTGACGAAGAGATCACGCCCGCCGTGCCCTCGTTCTGCCGAATCACCGCGCGCTCGATCTTGATCTTGTCGTCGGCGCCGAAGCCGAGGCGGATCGCCTCCGTCCGCGCGGCGGTGGAGAACTTGCTGCGGCCGACGAACACGCCGTCGCGGAAGATCGCGACCTTGCCGGGCAAAAGATTGGTGTCGTCGGAGAGCTTGAACGAGGCCTCGAGATAGGCGGTCGGATCCACCACCGGCGCGGCGCGGATGGCGAGGTCCGGCGTGACCGTCATGGTGGAGATGAGCAGGCTCTTGGCGCCTTCGTTGGCCCCAAGGCTGACGCGGCCCGCGATCTGGTAGACGGCCTGGAAATCGCCGATCTCGGCATTGGCCTGCTGCTCATCCGCACGCTCGCGGGGCTCCGGGGCCTCTATGGCCTTGGCCATTGCCGGCGACTGCGCCTGCCGCGTCATGTCCGGCGCAGGCATCGCCACGTCGGACCGCCCTCCCAAGGCCAGCGGCTTCGGAAGCTGCGGATAGCGGACGACCAGCGAATTCAGCTCCGGCGCGCTGCCGCCGCGGCTGACTCGAACGGTGGAGACTCCGAGGCTGACATTCGACCAGTCCTCGCCGGTCGACTGGGTAATTTCCGCGCGGCGTACCAGTTCGAGTTGCGGCTTGTGGTCCCTGGCGCCAGTGTCGAGGCGGGCGTCGTAGAGCGGCGCCCAGCGCGCATTGCGCACGTTGTAGGTCACCCGCAGCGTCGCCTTCGTCGCGGCTGCGGAGGCGATTTCGGCCCGCACCTCCAGCTTGCTCGGCGGCTTGGCCGCGCGATCGGCTTCGAGCTGGGCGATCTGGCGATCGATCTCACGCTGCTTTCGCATGGCATCGCGGATCGCGGTATCGGCAGTGGCGATTTCCTCGGCAACCGCGGAGAAGGCCGCGCGCCACTCGGTCATCGGCCGGGCCTCGCCCTTCTCGCCGATGCCGGCGGGAGAGGCCTCGGCAAAGCGTTCGGCAAACTTGCGTCGGGCATTGGCGGCATCGATCGCGCCCTGCAAATCCGCGCGCTCGTCCTTCAAGGTCTCGATGCGCTTGTCGAGTTCCGGCAGATTGACCGGAGGTGCTAGGCGTGGCGGCCGCGCGTCGATCGTGCCGATGGTGAGCTTTGCACCCGCCTCGCCCTCAACCCGCAAGGAGGACGTGTCGAGGCCGAGCGGGAAATCCTTTGCGACCAGCGTCGAGTCACCCGACGGCAGGTCCAGCGTGACGACGCGGGTGACGCTCGCGCCGTCCGGGTAGACCGTGACGGCATCGATGGCCGACGTCGCATCCAGATCGGCCGCCCATGACGGCAGCGCAATCGCCGACGTGACCAGGACCAGGCTCGTCGTCGCCAGACTCTTCGCGATCGTTCGCATGAATTTCCCTCCTGCCAATGTCGCCACATCGCCAGCCGGATGCGGCGAAAAACGCCTCGCCATCGTGGTGAGACGCAGCAGGTAAGGAACCGGTTCGATTGGGGTTTCCGTGCGGCGGCACCGCGGCCGCCCCATGGCCGCGGAACGCGTCATCTGGCCGCGTCAGCGCACAGCTCCGGTTCAGCCTTGGTTCACGCTTGATTCACCCTTGGCCGTAGATCCGGCGGAGCATATCCGTGACGTTCTTCGCGCCGGCCTTTCTCAGAATGCTGGCGCGGTAGCCCTCAACCGTCCGCGCGCTCAGGCGCATCGCCCGAGCGATCTCTTTGTTGGTGTAACCGGCCGCAAGGTGCTGCAGCACCTCGCTTTCGCGCCCCGTGAGTGGCTCGCAACCGGCAAGCCAGCGCTGCCGGTTCGCATCCGGCTGGGCGAATTCATCGATGGCGGCATCGATCCGGCCGACAATCTCATGACTCTCGAACGGCTTCTCGATGAAATCGAACGCACCGCTCTTGATGGCATCGACCGCCATGGCGATGCTGCCATTGGCAGACGTCACCAGGACCGGCGCCATGCAATTTTCCGCGCGCAGTCGCTTCAGGACGTCGAGGCCGGATTGATCCGGCGCCTGCATCTCAAGCAGAACACAGGCCGGCATGCGCACCTTCGCCTCCAACAAGAGAGACGCACCATCGGCAAAGCAGATGACCTCATAGGCCTGCTGCTCGAGCGCCATAGAAAGTTGTTCGCGGAAGGACGCGTCAGTATCGATGACGAATACCTCACCCTTGGAAAGCGTGTTTCCCGGCATCATCCTGCTCAGCAATGTCTTGGTCAAAAGGGCCGAGACGGCGTCGAGGCTGCATCGCCTTGCCGCGCCGTCATGAACCGGCATCCACGCCGGTGCTTCGGTTTTCGATATGTATGTTCAGCCTGGTTCCGGGATTTGACTGATTGGGACAGAAATTTTACATTTCGGGACAACTGCGGGAATGGCTGGCAGGAGCGGTTCGCATGACCGATCTCATTCGCAGCGCAGGCCTTACCTACTATCCCGAGGTCGCCCGGTCGTTGGGCCTCGATCCTAAGCAGATGATGCGCAAGGTCAGGCTTCCGCTGGCCTGCCTTGAAAAGCCCGACGTTCGCATCGCCGTCGCGGGTCTTCGCCGCCTGCTTGAAACATCGGCGGAAGCCTCCGGTGCCGAAGATTTCGGCTTGCGCCTCGCCGAGCTCGGCGGCCTGACCAATCTCGGGCCGGTCGGGCTCATCGTTCGCGAGCAGGCCACCATTGGTGATGCAATCCAGGCGCTGTCGCGTTTCATCCATATCCACCACGATGGCATGCGGCTCGACGTCACGCGCGACAAGAAGATCGTGACCATCACGATGCATTTGCGCGGACGGCGTCCGCGTGCGCCGCGCCAGTCCATCGACATGGCGCTCGGCAGCGTCCACCGCATCATCCAGTCGCTGTTCGGCAGCGACTGGCGGCCGCTGGAGGTTCACCTCCACTATCCGCCGCCCCGCGACCGCAAGCGCTATCGCGAATTCTTCGGCTGCCCGGTGACCTTCAATGCCGCAGCCAACGCGCTGCTGCTATCGGCCCACGACATGGAGCGCCGAATCCCCAGCGCGCATCCCCTGGTCGCGAGCTATCTGCGCAAGCGTATCGAGGCTCTCGATGCGCGGCCTGCGAGCTGGGACGAGAAGGTCGACGAAGTCGTGCGCTCGCTGCTCTCGAGTGGCGAATGCACGGTCGAGCGCGTGGCCGAGCATCTGGCCTGCACCCGCCGCACCATCCATCGGCATCTTGCCGAATGCGGCACCACTTTTTCCGAGATCCTCGACACGCAGCGCGCCGAACTCGTCACCCAGCTGATCGAAGAACCCGGCCGGCCGCTCTCTGCGATCGCCGAGCAGCTCGGCTTTTCCGCGCAGAGCGCCATGGCGCGCTGGTTCCGCCACCGCTTCGGCTGCTCCATCACCGACTGGCGCAAGGGCGTGCGGCCAGCGATGCATGAAAAAGGCACGGCGCCCGGGAGCGTCATGCCTTCGTCGTCGCGTGCCGCGGTGTCTGCTTAGCTAATAGATCTCGAACAGGCCGGCGCCGCCCTGGCCACCGCCGATGCACATGGTCACCACGCCCCACTTCGCCTTGCGGCGGTGACCTTCCTGCAAGAGGTGACCAGTGAGACGCGCGCCGGTCATGCCAAAGGGATGACCGATCGCGATCGAGCCGCCGTTGACGTTGTACTTGGCGGGATCGATGCCGAGCTTGTCGCGGCAATACAGGCACTGGCTGGCGAAGGCTTCGTTGAGCTCCCAGAGATCGATGTCGTCGATCTTCAGGCCGGTGCGCTTCAACAGCTTCGGGATCGCGAAGACCGGGCCAATGCCCATCTCGTCCGGCTCGCAGCCGGCGGTCGCCCAGGCAACGAAGCGGCCCAGCGGCTGAAGCCCACGCTTCTCCGCGTCCTTGGCTTCCATCAGCACCACGGCCGCAGCTCCGTCGGAGAGCTGGCTGGCGTTGCCGGCGGTCACGAACTTGCCGGGGCCCTTGACCGGCTCGAGCTTGGCGAGACCTTCCATCGTGGTCTCCGGCCGGTTGCACTCGTCGCGATCGACGACGTAATCGACGATCGACTCGGCCTTGGTCTGCTTGTCGACCACCTTCATCCTGGTCTTCATCGGAACGATCTCGTCCTTGAACTTGTTCGCCTGCTGGGCGGCCGCCATGCGGCGCTGCGATTCCAGCGAGAACTCGTCCTGATATTCGCGGCTGAGCTTGTAGCGCTCGGCGACGATATCGGCAGTGTCGATCATCGCCATGAAGATGTCGGGCGCAACCTTCAAGAGTTCCGGATCGATCGATTCCTTTGGCGAGCCGCCGCCAGGAATCGAGATGCTCTCGACACCGCCGGCGACAATGCAGTCGGCGCCATCGGAGCGGATCGAGTTGGCGGCCATTGCGATGGTCTGCAGTCCCGACGAGCAGAATCGGTTCACCGAGACGCCGGCGGTCGTCTTCGGCAGACCGGCGAGAAGCGCGGACTGACGGCCGATGTTCGGAGCGCCGTGGGCGCAATTGCCGAGATAGCAATCCTCGACATAGTCCTTCTCCACGCCGGCACGATCGACCGCATGATGGATGGCGTGGGCCGCGAGAGACATCGGCGGAGTGATGTTGAACCCGCCGCGAGCGGACTTCGCCAGCCCCGTGCGCGCATAGGAAACGATGACGGCTTCACGCATTGTTTTCTCCCTGGTCGGACGACTTGGTTGGTCAATTGGTACACAAACTTCGAAGGTCGCGGGGAAATAAAGGGCAGCGCGTGCCAAGAAAAACGCCGCACTCGCAAGCGAGGCGGCGTCTGTTCCGTAGATCGGAATATCTTCGTGCCTGAACTGTCTCCACACTCGTCATGCCCGGGCTTGTCCCGGGCACCCACGTCCTTCCGCACGCATGGAGGCGCGTGGATGGCCAGGCATAGGCGAGCGCAAGCCACGCCGTCCTTCGGACGGCTATGCCCGGCCATGACGCCGGTGTGATCGTCAGAACGTCAGCGCCTTCGCCTGCTTGACCTGCGGGAGCGCCTGCACCTTGGCGAGCAGCTCCGCCGGCACCGCACCGTCGACCTCGACGAGCGCGATGGCATCGCCACCCTGCTCGACACGGCCGAGATGGAAGGTGGCGATGTTGATCTTGGCATCGCCCAAAAGGCTTGCGAACTTGCCGATGAATCCCGGCTTGTCCTCGTTGGTGACGTAGATCATCGACTTACCGAACTCGGCATCGACGCGGATGCCCTTGATGTCGACCAGCCGCGGCTTGCCGTCGTGATAGACGGTGCCGGAGACCGAGCGCTCCTGGCGCTCCGTCGCGACCGTCACGCTGATCAGGCTTTCATAGTCACTCTGCGCGGCGCGGGTCACTTCATCCACCACCATGCCGCGCTCCTTGGCGACGACAGGAGCGGACACCACATTGACCTCGCCCAGCATCGGCCGCAGCAGGCCGGACAGCACGGCGGAGGTCAGAGCCTTGATCTTCATCTCGGCAACATGGCCCTCATAGGTGATCGTGACCTTCGAGATGCCGGTCTCGGTGAGCTGGCCGGCGAAGGAACCGAGCTTCTCGGCAAGCGCGATGAAGGGCTTCAGCTTCGGCGCTTCTTCGGCGGTGATCGAGGGGAAGTTGATGGCGTTGGAGATCGCGCCTGACAACAGATAGTCCGACATCTGCTCAGCGACCTGAAGCGCCACGTTCTCCTGCGCCTCGGTCGTGGAGGCACCAAGATGCGGCGTGCAGATCACGTTGGGATGCCCGAACAGCACGTTCGAGGTCGCGGGCTCCTCGATGAAGACGTCGAAGGCAGCGCCGGCAATGTGCTTGGCATTCAGCGCATCCACCACCGCCTGCTCGTCGACCAGACCGCCGCGGGCGCAGTTGATCAGGCGTACGCCCTTCTTCATCTTGGCGATCGCGGCCGCGTCGATGATGTTCTTGGTCTTCTCGGTGAGCGGGGTATGCAGGGTGATGAAGTCGGCGCGCTTGAGCAGGTCATCGAGATCGACCTTCTCGACACCGATGTCCTTGGCGCGCTCCGGCGACAGGAAGGGATCGAAGGCCACGACCTTCATGCGCAGGCCGAGCGCGCGGTCGCAGACGATCGAGCCGATATTGCCGCAGCCGACCACCCCTAACACCTTGCCGGTGATCTCGACGCCCATGAAGCGATTCTTCTCCCACTTGCCGGACTGGGTGGAGGCGTCAGCCTGCGGAATTTCGCGCGCCAGCGCCAGCATCAGGGTGATGGCGTGTTCGGCGGTCGTGATGGAATTGCCGAACGGCGTGTTCATCACGATGATGCCCTTGGCGGTGGCCGCCGGGATCTCGACGTTGTCGACGCCGATGCCGGCGCGGCCGATCACCTTCAGGTTGGTCGCCTTCTCGATGATCTTGGCGGTCGCTTTCGTCGCCGAACGGATCGCAAGGCCGTCATAATTGCCGATGATCTCGGCCAGCTTGTCCTTGTCCTTGCCGAGGTTGGGCTGGAAGTCGACCTCGACGCCGCGATCCTTGAAGATCTGCACGGCGGCGGGCGAGAGCGCGTCGGAAATGAGAACTTTCGGTTTGGTCATGGGAATGTTCCGTGGTGCGAGCTGCATTTACGGAGTGTCGCCCGCAGGCTTACCCGCGGGTCCATCTCTCTTGATCGATGGATGGCCGGATCAAATCCGGCCATGACAATGATTGGGCCGAGGCGTTTACGCTGCCTTGGGCAGCGCGGCCTTGGTCTCGGCAAAGGCCCAGTCGATCCACTGGGTCAGGAGCTCGACGTCCTTCGCTTCCACCGTGGCGCCACACCAGATGCGCAGACCCACGGGCGCGTCGCGATAATACGCGAAGTCGAAGCCCGCATTTTCCTTCTCGACCAGTGCGACGAGCTTCTTGCAGAACTCGGCCTGCGCGTCGGACGAGAGCGAGGTGATCGCGGGATCGGTGAACTTCAGGCACACCGAGGTGTTGGAGCGGATCGAAGCGTCTTTCGCCAGGAAGTCGATCCAGGGCGTCCTCGCCTTCCAGTCGGCGAGCACCTTGGTGTTGGCGTCGGCACGCGCGATCAGCGGCTTCAGGCCGCCGATCGACTTGGCCCAGTTCAACGCGTCAAGATAGTCCTCGACGCAGAGCATCGACGGCGTGTTGATGGTCTCGCCGACGAAAATGCCTTCATTGATCTTGCCGCCCTTCGTCATGCGGAAAATCTTCGGCAACGGCCAAGCCGGCTTGTAGGTCTCGAGACGTTCCACCGCGCGGGGCGAGAGGATCAGCATGCCATGCGCCGCCTCGCCGCCGAGCGCCTTCTGCCAGGAGAAGGTGACGACGTCGAGCTTGGACCAATCGAGCGGCTGCGCGAACGCGGCCGAGGTGGCGTCGCAGATGGTCAGGCCTTCGCGAGTCGCGCTGATCCAGTCGGCGTTCGGCACGCGCACTCCAGAGGTGGTACCGTTCCAGGTGAAGACGACGTCGCTGTTCGGATCGACCTTGGAAAGATCCGGGATCTCACCATAAGCCGCATTGAGCTTGGTGACGTCCTTGAGCTTCAATTCCTTGACGATGTCGCTGACCCAGCCTTCGCCGAACGATTCCCACGCGAGCGTGGTGACGGGGCGTGCGCCGAGCAGCGACCACAGCGCCATCTCGACCGCGCCAGTATCGGAGGCCGGAACGATGCCGATGCGATAATCGGCCGGCACTTCGAGCACTTCGCGCGTCAGATCGATCGCGAGCTTGAGCTTGGTCTTGCCGATCTTCGCACGATGCGAACGGCCGAGAGCTGCGTCTTTGAGATTTTGGGCGGTCCAGCCGGGGCGCTTGGCACAGGGGCCGGAGGAGAAATGCGGCACGAGGGGCCGCGAAGCGGGCTTCGCTGCAGTCATGATCTACCCTTCCAGATAGTAAGCCTCCCGTTGGGGGGAGGTGTCCCGCCGCGGCTAATACGGGAAACAGACAGAATCGTCAAGGAAGTTTAGGCGTCTCACGGTGGAGTGATGCCGTTTCCGTCGTCTTCTCAGGAGCTTCCACGGCATTCAGCAAGCCCGTCGCCTCGCTGATCAGCTGCGCCGCTCGGCGCCGGCTGGCGACTTTTAAAATGCATTTGTCGTCGGCCTGCACAACGTAGTCGTTGCCGACCTTGATCAATGAATAGCTTGTCATTGAAATCCCCGAACCGACCGAGCCCGGTGTCAAGACGCAACCTAGCACCGATCGTTCCCCGACGAACATGAACGAACGCCCGGTAGTTTATCAGCCCTTAACCGAAACGGATGTGCAGGCAGATTTTGCAGACGATGCAACGGCCGCGCGGAAGGTGCGTCAAAAACGGACAGTCATGCCGACGTGGCTCGCGGTGAATCCGAGCCGCTTATAGAAGCGTTGCGCATCGGCGCGGCTCTGATGCGTCAACAGCTCGACCAGGTTACATCCCTTCGCGCGCGCCTCCGCCACCGCCCATTGCACGAGCTGCTCGCCGATGCCGCGGCTGCGGCAGTCCGAGGCGACGCGCACGTCTTCCAGGAGGCCACGCGAACCGCCTTGCGAGCTCAGGCCCGGCAGGATGGCGAGCTGCAGGCAGCCGACCACCCTGCCCGTGCCGTCCACCGCGACCACGAGCCTCAGACCGGGATTTTTGTCGACCGCATCGAACGCCCTGAAATAGGACTCGGGCAGCGGCTCCTCCAGGCGCTCGCGTGCGCGGCCGAGATGATCGTCGGCGAGCATCGCGACAACAGCGGCAACGTCTTCGCGGCGAGCGCGGCGGATCGAGATGATATCGGCGGTCATGACGGGCTCCGAGCTCAGCGTGCCGGCGGAAGACCAAGACAGCTCTCGGTCTCCGCAATCCACCGCCGGATCGCAACATGGCGGCCGAGATCAAAACCGCCTTCATGGGCGAGACGGGTATAGGCCAGCAGCGATATGTCGGCGAGCGAGGTCGACTCGCCGACGAAACAGCGGCTGGTGACGAGATGCTGCTCCATGCGGTCAAGCGCCGCATAGCCGCGCTTGATCTTCTCCGGGTCGAGCTCGGAGACGTCCTTGCCGAGATAGACCATCTGGAAACGGCACACCGCGACATAGGGCTCGTGGCTGTACTGCTCCCAGAACAGCCATTCGTCCATCTTGGCTGCGGCAAAGGCATCGCGCGGAATGAGATCGCTTTCGCGGGCAAGATAGCGGATGATGGCATTGGACTGCGCCAGCGTGCGGCCGTCGTCGAACGCGACGGTCGGCACCTGGCCGGCACCGTTCATCTCCAGGAATTGCGGCGTGCGCGTTTCGCCCTTGCGCGTGTCGATCTCGACCCACTGATACGGCAGCTTGAGCCTGTCGCAGACCCACTTCACCTTCAGGCAATTGCCGGAGTTCGTGTCGCCGTAGATCTTCATCGCCGCTGCTCCAATTGCAGCGACAAAGCATCAGGGCAGAGCGGTCCTGTCAACCGGTGCTATGCGCTGCGCTCAGAACTTGTAGCCGGCGCCGAGACGGAAATTGTTCAGGTTGACGGAGATGTTCTTGGCCGGCGAGAACCCGACATGCTCCCATTCGCCGCGCAGGAACACGCAATCCCAGAGCATATACTCTAGTCCCAGACCAGCGGTCCAACCGTAGATGAAGGAGTTTGTGCGCTGCTCGGTTTGGGTCATCGAGCCCGTACCGATCTGCTGGTGGTAGTGTGTCGTGACACCGCCCGCCGTCACGTCATAGTCGTCCCATAGGACGTAGGAGACAGTCGCAAATCGCGAGACTTCGGCCCGTCCGATCGCGAGGCCGCCGAATGCATAAGGCATGAAGTCTCCGCCTGCCCATCCGACGCGGCCGCGCAGAGTCACGTAATCCTTAAGCTGCAAACTTGCGCCGCCTGCGAGCAACGTGTCGTAGGAATGCGTATGGCCCGTGGGCGGGCTTTCGCCGTCGGGATTGACGATCAACCGCTCCATCGAATCGCTTGCCGTCGAGGCCATGTTGTTCATGTAGCTATAGTTGGCCTCTAGACCCAATACTGCGTCGTAAAACTGCCAGTCCCGGCCGACAAAGGCGCCGAAGCCCGTCGACTGAACATGGTTCTTGGGCAACAGCGACCATCCCCCGACAGAATCCTGCAGCACGCTGTTGCGCAGCATGAAGTCCGTCATTGATTTCGGGGCGTGGCTGAAGTCCATTTCGGAGATGGCAAAGCCGAACTGGCCGCCGGCGTACCAACCGTCCCAGGTGTGCGTCGTCCTGCTCAAGCCATCGGTGAGCGTGCCGCGCAGGACAGGGAGATCCGGCATGTCGGCCGCGTGTGCGGCAGAGACCGACCCCAATATCGCCGCCACAAACCAAAGCCCACGCATCGCAACGCTCCATCGAACTCTTGTTGCGGATGATCATGGCCCGTTAACCTTAACCAATGGTTGCGTTGCGCGATTTCGACACGATCAGGCCATGAATTTTACGCAAAGCAAAACGGCGCGGGATCCTCCCGCGCCGTTAAGAAGTCTTAAGCGATCGGGTGGCCGATCAGCCCTTGGTGACCAGCGGTGGCGGCGCGTAGACCGGCGGGCTGTCGAGATTCCAGCGCACGCCGAGTTTCAGGTCGTGCGACGTGAGGTGCTTGAACGTCGTCGGATTGAAGACGTTGTTGGTGCCGTCGAATGTCTTGAGGTCGCCGGTCAGACCATCGCCCATGTCGAGGTAGCGATAGGCAAGCTCAACCGTGAAGGCCGGAGAAACCTTGTAGGCGAGACCGGCATGCGCCGCCCAGGCAAAGTTCCACTTCGCAACGTTATCACCAAATGCGAGACCGGGCACCGCACCGGCGCCGTTGTTTGCGATGCTCTGATCGGTAAAGCCGTTGATCGCAACCCGCGCCGTGCCGATGCCGGCACCGACGAACGGCGTGATGCACCACCAGGTACCGAGATCGACATAGGCGTTGGCCATAACCACCCATTCGTTCTTCGTCGCGTGATAGGTGTCGGTGCCGACGCCGCCGGGATAAGTGATGCGGTCGGTGCCGAAGAACTGCGAATTGCCCCGATATTCACCGGTCACGTCGGCACGGAACCAGTTGTTGAACCGGTAGCCGGCGCCTAGCCCGAAGATTCCTGCGTTGTTGAAGCTGAGGTTCTGCACCGACGAAGTCGTGGTGGCATCGAGCACATTGTTCAACCGGTCAACGCGCTGGTTGCTGAAGCCGATATCGCCGCGCAGATACCAGCCGCCGAAGTCTGCGGGCGGAGCCGGCGCGTACATGGGCGGCGCGGCAATCGGCATATCGGCGGCGAACGCCACCGACGAGATCAAGGTTGCCGCACCCGCGGCAAGGAGAGACTTAACGCTACGCATTGGCTTCGTCCTTTTGGCCGGTGAGGCAAACAAGGACGCCTCACTTTCTGAAACTCACGGGCGGACGATGGCACTAAATGCTTAAGCGCCACTTAACCCTAATTTTTAAGGTTGATTTTTTCTCACCGCACACGCGCGTGCGACCAGAGCGTTGCAAAACTGCGGCGCCTGCGCGCAGCAATTACTAACGATGTATGAAGGTGCCGCGGCCTGCGAGACGTCGAATTAACGCGCGTGCTGCGGCAGTTTTGGCAGGAACACAGCCAGCAGGCCGATCGCCGGCAGGTAGGCGCAGATCTGATAGACGAACTCGATCGAGGTGTGGTCGGCGAGCTTGCCGAGCACGGCCGCGCCAAGGCCACCGATTCCGAAGGCCACGCCGAAGAACACGCCCGAGATCATCCCGAAGCGGTGCGGCACCAGCTCCTGCGCGAACACGATGATCGAGGACGTCGTCGAGGAGATAATCAGCCCGATGAACACTGTGAGCACGGCGCTCGCGGAGAGCCCGGCATAGGGCAGCGCCAGCGTGAACGGCAGCGCGCCGACGATCGAGATCCAGATCACGATCTTGCGGCCGAAGCGATCCCCGAGCGGACCGCCGAGGAACGCGCCGACCGCGTTCGCTGCCAGGAAGATGAAGAGGTACATCTGCGCTGCCTGCGTCGACACGCCGAAGCGGTCGATCAGGTAGAAGATGTAGTAGCTCGACAGGCTCGAGACGTAGAGCTGCTTGGAGAACAGGAGCGCCACCAGCACCAGAAGCGCGACCGCGACGCGCCGCGAGCTCGGCGCGTCCGGATGCGCATGGATCGGCTTCTCCTTCTTCGTCGTGATCTGCGGCGCGTACCAGCGGCCGATGCGCCAGAGGATGAGAATCGCGAGAAACGCGATCGAGGAGAACCAGGCGATGCTGCCCTGCCCGAACGGCACCACGATCAGCGCCGCCAGCACCGGGCCCATCGACGTGCCGAAACTGCCGCCGAGTTGAAACACCGACTGCGCAAAGCCGTAGCGGCCGCCGGAGGCAAGCCGCGCGATGCGCGCCGACTCCGGGTGAAACACCGCCGAGCCGAGGCCAACCATCGCGGCCGCAACCAGGATGATGAGATACTGATGCGCGGCGCTGAGCAGCAACAGGCCGAAGAAGGTCGAGGCCATGCCGATCGAGAGCGAGTAAGGCTGCGCCTTCTTGTCGGTGTAATGCCCGACTACCGGCTGGAGCAGCGAGGCCGTGAACTGAAAGGCCAGCGTGATCATGCCGATCTGCGCGAAGTCGAGTGCGTAGGTGTCCTTCAGGATCGGATACACCGACGCGATCAACGACTGCATGGTGTCGTTGAGAAAATGCGAGAAGCTGATGCCGGCGAGCACGACATAGGCCGGCCCTGCGCTCGTGATCTTCGCGACGGGCGCGACATCGGTCACGACGACCGGCTCGGTCAACGTTTTATCAGAGACGACGACAGGCTTGTTCAATACAGCAACCCCTGCGCGGCAGATTGCCGCGATCTCACAGGTACGATGCTGACGGCGGCCGAACCACCGCCAATCGCCCATGGCTGGGATGCGTGGGTTTGACTCTGTCCGCGAGTCCGGAATCGTAGGGTGGGCAAGGGCGCACTTGCGCCGTGCCCACCATCTATCCTCGAATGAAATGAAGCGGTGGGCACGCTTCGCTTTGCCCACCCTACGATACTTACGCGCCACCTTCTCCTACAAGGGGAGGAGGAAGGGAGCTGCGCCTAAGCCGCAGCCTGTCCGAGCGCGGAGACGATCGTGTCGACGACTTCCTCGACCAGGATGCGGTCCTCGCCCTCGCCCATCACGCGGATCACGGGCTCGGTGCCCGAGGAGCGGATCAGCAGCCGGCCGTGGCCGTTGAGCCGCTTCTCGCCGTCGGAGATCGCCGACTTGACGTCGCTGTCGTCGAGCGGCTTGCCGCTCTTGTAGCGGACGTTCTTCAGTATCTGCGGCAGCGGATCGAAGCGATGGCAGACCTCGGAGACCGGACGCCGCAGTTTCTGCACCACCGCCAGCACCTGCAAGGCGGCAACGAAGCCGTCGCCGGTGGTGGCGTAGTCGGACAGGATGATGTGGCCGGATTGCTCGCCGCCAAGATTGTAGCCGCCGCTCAGCATTTGCTCGAGCACGTAGCGGTCGCCGACCGGCGTGCGCACGAGATCAAGCCCCTGCCCTTTCAGGAAACGTTCGAGCCCGAGATTGGACATCACGGTCGCGACGATGCCGGGCCGCGACAGCCTCCCGTCTTCCTTCCAGCTCTGGGCGATCACCGCGAGCAGTTGGTCGCCATCGACGATGTGGCCGCGCTCATCAACCAGGATGACGCGATCGGCGTCACCATCGAGCGCGATGCCGATGTCGGCGCGCATCTCGCGCACCTTCCTCGACAGCGCTTCCGGCGAGGTCGAGCCGCATTCCTTGTTGATGTTGAAGCCGTCGGGCTCGACGCCGATCGGCACGACGTCGGCGCCCAACTCCCACAGCGCTTCCGGCACCACCCTGTAGGCAGCGCCATTGGCGCAATCGACGACGACGCGCAGCCCGTCGAGCGACAGATCGCGCGGCAGCGTGCGCTTGGCGAATTCGATGTAGCGGTCATGGACGCCGTCGATGCGGCGGGCTCGGCCCAAGCTCGCACTTTGTGCAAGCTTCTTGTCGAGGGATTCGTCGAGCAACTGCTCGATCTGCCTCTCGACGTCGTCGGACAGCTTGAAGCCCTGCGGACCGAACAGCTTGATGCCGTTGTCCTCGAACAGATTGTGCGAGGCCGAGATCATGACGCCGAGATCAGCGCGCATCGACTTGGTCAGCATCGCGACCGCCGGCGTCGGCATCGGGCCGACCAGCAGCACGTCCATGCCGACGGAAGTGAAGCCCGCGACCATCGCATATTCGATCATGTAGCCGGACAGGCGCGTGTCCTTGCCGATCACGACCCGATGGCGATGGTCACCACGCTGAAATGCAAGGCCGGCGGCCTGGCCGACCTTGAGCGCGAGCTCCGGTGTGATCAGTCCGTTGGCGCGACCTCGAATCCCGTCGGTCCCGAAATATTTGCGGCTCATATGAGTCCCCCACGCGGCAACCAGGAATCCCCAATGCAACTAGCGGATGCCATGCACGGCTCCGCCATTCCTGATTTCGCTGGCGTTCTTATAATGCCATCACAGCTAAATTGGCTTCAAGAAATATAATGAATCGTTACGGAACCCGGCCCGCCGCCGGCCCAATAACCTGTTGTTAACGCTGAAACTCTTGCCCAAGAGGCCTTGCGAGGCTGGAACCCGTGCCTAAACGGAACGCTTTACGTGCTGGTCGCCGCGGGTCGGAGGGGGCTGAGTGACGTTGACGGGGTCGGAGGCAGGAAAAGTCTCCTCCAATCCTTCCTCGAGGGCCTCGTCGAGGCGATGCTTCTCATCGGCCTCGCTGGATTTCGGCGCGGATCGCGGTCTGGTCATGGCGGCCTCTTCGCAAACAATTTGGCTGAGCACCCATCCATGCTAGATGACCCCTAAATCCGTCGACGCAAGGACGGGCCGGGGAACGTCATGAAGCATATCACCTGCATTGAAGACCTACGTGCGCTGCACAAGCGGCGCGTGCCGAAAGCGTTCTTCGACTATTGCGACCGCGGCTCCTATGCCGAGGAAACGCTGCGCGCCAATCGCGACGATCTCCAGCAGATCAAGTTTCGCCAGCGCATCCTGGTCGACGTCTCCAAGCGCGACACCTCGACCATGATCCTCGGCGAGCCCTCGACGATGCCGCTCGTTCTCGCGCCGGTCGGGCTGCTCGGCATGCAGCACGGCGACGGCGAGATCCACGCCTGCCGCGCAGCGCAAGCCGCGGGCATTCCGTTCACGCAGTCGACGATGTCGATCTGCTCGATCGAGGACATCGCCGCCAATGTCGAGAAGCCGTTCTGGTTCCAGCTCTACGTGATGAAGGATCGCGGCTTCATCAAGGACCTGATCCAGCGCGCGATTGCCGCCAAGTGCAGCGCGCTGGTGCTTACCGTCGATCTCCAGGTGATCGGGCAGCGCCATGCCGACATCAAGAACGGCATGACGGTGCCGCCGGAGTGGTCGCTGTCGAAACTCGTCGATTTCGCGACCAAGCCGACCTGGGTCTCGGGCGTGCTGCGCGGCAAGCGCCGCACCTTCGGCAACATCGCAGGCCACGTGAAGAACACCGAGGATCTCAATCGCCTCGCAGAATGGACCGCCTCGCAGTTCGACACATCGCTGAGCTGGAAGGACGTCGAGTGGGTCCGCAGCATCTGGCCGGGCAAGCTCATCATCAAAGGCATCCTCGACGTCGAGGATGCCGAGGAGGCCGCAAAGACCGGCGCGCAAGCCCTGGTCGTCTCCAACCATGGCGGCCGGCAGCTCGACGGCGCGCCGTCGTCGATCGAGGTGCTGCCTGAGATCGCGGATGCGGTCGGCGACAAGATGGAGATCATGTTCGACGGCGGCATCCGCTCCGGCCAGGACGTCATGCGCGCGCTCGCGCTCGGTGCAAAATCCTGCATGATCGGTCGCGCTTATGCGTATGGGCTGGGCGCCGGCGGCCAGGCCGGCGTCGCCAAGGCGATCGACATCATTCAGAAGGAGCTGCTGACGACCATGGGCCTGTGCGGCGTCAACAGGGTGGACGAGATCGACGACCACATCATCGCGGTCTAGTCCTACTGCGTCACAAGCACTCTTTTCCTCATCCTGAGGAGCGCGGAACGCGCGTCTCGAAGGATGGCCGCGGGTAAGATCTCGGCCTTCATGGTTCGAGACGCGCTCCGCGCTCCTCACCATGAGGGTCTTGCGAAGGACGACCCGCGCGCGACGTAGCGCGCGTCTTACCACCAGCCCTGTTGCGGCTGCCAGTATTGGCCGCCGCCGCGCCGGCGCGGATTGACGGGTTGCAGGTTCGGGTCACGCGGCTGGAAGAAGAAACCGAAGCCGCCGTTGTTGTCCCAACCGTCGTCGCTCGCAACGGCCATGGGGGCCGTCGGCTTGCGCGTAATAAACCCGCCCTGGGGCTGGTTGTTCAGCACCGCGACGAACTCGGTGCGATAGTTGGTCTCGCTGCTCAGAGGCTCGTCAGAGATGATGATCGAGGACCGCGGCACAGCGGTCGGCGCGATACGGTCAAGCACATCCTGCGGAATGGTGATGCGGTCGAGCGCGTCCTTGGCGTCGTCGCCGCTGTCGATCGTGACCACACTCCAGCGCAGGCCCGAATCGCTCTTCGCCATCGCCGTGAAAATGTGAGTGCCGAGCGGCCTGTCGGGATTGCGGATCGCAACGGGAACCTCGATGCTCGTATCAAAGACCTCGCCGCCGCCGTCCGGCGCCGGCTTATGCGTATTGCGCCGCACGTAGAGCTTCTGCGTCGATCGGCTGATGTAGACCGAGACCGGTTCGAGCGCGAGTTTCGCCTCGGTCGCCGCCTTGACGGCGTCGGCCTTCCTGGTCGCCGCCGCCTTGGCGGCGTCTTTGGCGGCAGCGGCGGCGTCGCGCTTCGGCTGCGCGTTCGCTTTGGCGCTGTCGAGCTGCGTCGCCGCGTCGGCAGCCTTGGTGGCAGCTTTTTGCTTCAGCTCCTCGGCCCGGGCCCTCGCCTGATCGGTCTTTGCGGCGGCGAGGACCTTGTCGGCGTATGCGAGCTCGGCATCAGCGCTCTTCTTGAGCCGTTCCAGATTGCGCAGCAATGCCGGGAGCGATGCGGCCTCGCGTGCCGTCGTCGTGGCGACTTTCTTCGTCTCGTCGGCGGCCCCGGTGGCCTCCTCCGCCTCGCGGGAAAGCGTATCAGCCCGCGCCGGGGCCGCGGCAATGGCCTCCTTCTTAGGCACGAACAGCGTCGGATGAGAGAAATCGACTGGTGCGGCGTCGTTCGGCGAGATGATCACCCGCATCCCGATGTTCGTCTTGTCGAACAGATTCTCCGCAAAGCCATAGGGCATCCGCACGCAGCCGTGTGAGGCCGCATAGCCGGGCAGCGGCCCGCCATGCAGCGCGATGCCGTTCCAGGTGATGCGCTGCATGTTCGGCATCCAGGCATCGTCATACATGGTCGAGTGGTGATCCTTGTCCTTCTCGATGACGGCGAAGACACCCGCCGGCGTCTCGCGTCCCGTGGTGCCGGTCGACACCGGTGCGCGCAGGATCCAGCCGTCGGCGTCGTAGAAGGTGACTTGCTGGCTCTTGATCGACACGATCGCCATGATCGGCTCGCCCGCCGCGCGCGGCGCAACCGCTTCGGCTGCGGGGCGCGCCTGCTTCGCCGCTGCGGCGTCGGTGGCCAGCGCCGTCAGCACGGCCATCGCCGCGATCGTCACAAGGCCGGCAGGCCGCCAACGCCGCATCGCCCGAGTGGATTGCGCCGTCGTCAATCGATTTGCCATGCCGTACCCCGGTTGAATAGTCGCATGCGCTCAGCATCGACTTAAGGTCAGATTGCGATCTTTGGATTAAATAACCATCGCCATCGCAATTGGCTCCCGAGGATTATCGGCAGGTTCGATGGCAAATCTCTGATATACGACGGCCCGCGCGGGAGGAAGGGTGGCTTTCGACCAAAATGGACCGGGCTCAACAGGCTACCGGCGCACCCGCAGCCTGCTGGGGTCGACCGGTCGACCGGGCTCGGATCGGTCTAACGCTTTGATGGCTCCCTGAAACCCAGGTCCGGACGACGAGCCGTGTCGCCCCGGAAGTGACGCCGGCCGTCACATCGGGGGCGTCACTCCGTCGCGGCCGACATTGACGCGATTGGCTTCGAGCGAGCCGTCCTCCTTCTTGGCCGCGCCGAAGATGATGAGCTTGGCGCCCGGCTTCACCTCGGACTTGTCGCTGGCGACGAAGGTGACGATCGGCGTGTCCGGCGGCACCACGATCTTCTTCTCGCCGTCCTTGTATTTGAGCAGGATATTCTGGCCGTCGGTGCCCTTGACCGTCTCGGCCACGGTCGCATTCGTCATGGTCGAGTTGGCGCGTGCATCCCACGGTCTAAAACCTTCGGCCGCGCCGCGCTGGTTCTCCGGGAAGATGTGCACGGCAATCGCCCGCTGCGACCCGTCGGGCTCGGGCATGCCGGTGACGCCGATATAAGAGCCCTCCTTGATCTCCGACAGCGCGGTCTTCACGACCGCGAACACGGCGACGTTGTCGGTCATGCGCACCTTCACGTCACTGCCTTCGCGGGTCTTGATGCCGAGCATGTTGCCATCGACGGCCTCGATGGTCCCGCGGATACGCACCGTCGGCGCCTGCTGCGCCGATGCGATCGAAGTCAGAATGGCAGACGACAGAATGGTAGAAGACAGAATGGCAATGGTAGCGAGCGAGGCCACGCGCCTGCATGGCCTCCGGGTGATCAGTTCCTGCATGGCCTGTCTCTCCAGGGCGGTTGCGCCGGTCAATCATCGCAACCCCGGACCTGGATGCCTATTCCGCTTTCCTGCGCTTTGTTCCGATCACAAAAACCGACCCGCGCACGGGGAGCGCCTCACATCGGCGGCGTCAGGCCGTCGCGGCCGACGCTGACCCGGCTGGCCTCGAACGATCCGTCCGGCAGCTGCTTGACGAAGGCGATGATCTTGGCGCCAGCCTTGAGGTCCGATTTCTCGCCGGGCACGTAGGTGACCACAGGCGTATCGGCGGAGACGAACACCTTCTTCTCGCCGTCCTTGTACTTGACCAGCAGTGTGTGGCCGTCATTGCCGACCACGCTTTCGGCCACCGTCGCATTGGTCATGCTGGAGTTCGGCTTCAGGTCCCAGGGGCGCGAGCCCTCGCCGGTGCCGCGCATGCTTTCCGGAAAGACATGGACCTCGACGGCGTTCTGGCCACCATCCTGTCCCGGCACCGTGGTCGCTCCGATGAAGGAGCCGACCTTGATATCGGAAAGGGCGATCCTGGTGATCCCCGCGACCCGCAGGTCGGATGCGACACGAAGCTTGACGTCCTCGCCGCTGCGCGACTTGACGGCAAGCACGTCGCCGTCGACTTTTTCGATCGTTCCACGCACCCGCGTCGGCACCGGCGCCTGCTGCGCGACGGCATAGAGCGTGGACAGGCCCACCATCGCGACAGCGACGAGCGGACGTGTGAAAGTTGCACGTTGAACAGGCATGAAAAGTCTCCGATTGTCCCACTAGGACAGGACCCCGGCGGCCGCGTCCTATTCTCTCAAGATTTTGTGAGATCGGCTTCGACCAGCGCGCGCAGCTCCGCCGTCACCTGCGGCCGCTTGCCGAACCACAGCTCGAAGCCGCGCACCGCCTGGTGCAAGAGCATGCCGAGCCCGTCGGCGGTCTTCAGCCCGCGCGCCTGCGCGGTTGCAAGCAGTGGCGTGATCAGCGGAACATAAACGAGGTCGGCAACGACCGCCTGTTGCGGCAGGCGCGCGATCTCGAGTTCGAGCGCCGGCTGGCCGCGCATGCCGAGGGAGGTCGTGTTGACGAGCAGCCTTGCCCGCGGCAGCACGTCACCGATCGCGTCCCAGGCCAGGGGCTGCACGCGCGAACCGAACGCCGTCGCAAGCGCCTCGGCCCGCGCAATGGTGCGGTTGGCCAGATGGACGCGGCTGACGCCACGTTCGAGCAGGCCGAACACGACCGCGCGCGATGAGCCGCCGGCACCCAGCACCAGCGCCTCCTCGGCCGCATCCCAACCCGGTGCGCTGGCGTCGAGATTGTTGATGAAGCCTTCGACGTCCGTGTTGGTCGAATGCAGCTCGCTTCCCGCGAGCCACAGCGTGTTGGCAGCACCGACCGCCTTGGCGCGCGCATCCGGTATCGAGAGCGCGAGCACGTCTTCCTTGTGCGGGATCGTAACGTTGGCACCGACGAAACCGTGCAACGACAGCCGGAGCACGAAGTCGCGCAAGTCGTCCGGCGGCACCGCCTCGATCACATAGCCGCCCTCGATGCCGAGCGTACGCAGCCAGTAGCGGTGGATCAGCGGTGAGCGCGAATGCGCCGCCGGCCATCCGATCAGACAGGCTACGGGCGTCTTAGACACGGTTTTCCTCGATGGCGCAGGTTCGCAACGATCCCTCCCGGGAATTTCTCGGCGATCCATTTCGCGTCCGGCCCGCGCTGTCAAGCACGCGAGCGTCGCCCGCGGGCGGCCAGCGGCAAACCTGCGCCCAGCAAGGGTCACTAACTCCAATAATTTACAAAGAGGAACGCTGACGGCCGGCCCGGGGGCCGGCCGTCAAACGCAATGCCACCGTCACGCCGCGTCGCGATGCGCGGCGATGATCTGATCGGCGGCGCGCCCCGTCACCTCGGCCATGTGATCGAACTGGCGGGTGAAGCTGCCGGAGCCGGCGGTCGCCGAACGCAACTCGACGATCAGCTCGCCGATCTCGGCCTCCGGCATCATGGCACGCACGCAGTCCCAGCCGCTCCAGCCGTCGCGGGTGTCGAAGCCGAGGATCTGGCCGCGGCGCGCCGACAGGATCGCGTTGATCTTGGCGGTGGCATCCGTCGGACAGACGATCTCGACGACATGGATCGGCTCCAGGAGCACCGGCTGGCATTGCGGCAGGCCTTCGTTGAGCCCGACCCGCGCCGCCGTGCGAAACGCGAGATCGGAGGAGTCGACGCTGTGAAAGGAGCCATCGGTCAGCGTCACCGCGACGTCGGTGACGGGGAAGCCGAGCGGGCCGCGCGTCAAGCCGTCGACGACGCCTTCCTCCACCGCCGGGATGTAGTTGCGAGGCACCGCACCGCCGACCACCTTCTCGGCGAACTTGAACCCTTCTCCACGCGCGAGCGGCTTGATGTCGAGCACGACGTCGCCGAACTGGCCGTGGCCACCGGACTGCTTCTTGTGCCGGCCGCGCTGGACGATCGGCTTGCGGATTGTCTCCTGGTACCCGATCGCCGGCGGATGAGACTTGACGTTGACGCCGAAACGGTCACGCAGCCGCTCGCTGGCGACGCGCAAGTGCATCTCGCCCTGCCCCCACAGCACGGTGTCATGGGTTTGGGCGTTCTGCACGACCATCAGCGAGGGATCTTCCTCGTGCAGCCGCGCAAGCGCCTGGCCAAGCTTGACGTCATCCTTGCGGTCGGTAGCCGCGACCGAGATCGCAAGCACAGGCGGCGTCGGCTCGACCGCGATCAGCTGAGACGGTTGGGTCTTGCCGGTCGAGACCGTGTCGCCGGTCTTGATCGCATCAAGCTTGCCAAGAGCGATCGTGTCGCCGACCTCCGCCGACGGGCGCTTGGTATCATAGGCGCCGTTGACGGCGAGAATGCCGGAGATGCGTCCCGCGCCACCCGAGGCGGATTGCAGCGTGGCGCCGTCGTCGAGATGGCCGGCAAGCAACCGCGTCAGCGACAGCTTTCCGCCATGCTGCGAATGCAGTGTCTTGAAGACATAGCCGAGCGCATCCTTGGTATCGGGCGCGCCAAGCCGCTTGGCGGTCTCGGCAATGCCGGGCGCCTCATGGCGCAGCGCCTTCATCAGGCGCAGCACGCCGTTCTCGCGCGCCGCCGCGCCCAGCAGCACCGGACAGATCAGGCCTTCGCGGAGTTCGCGCGAGAGATCGTCGAACACGGCATCACGCGGCGGCTGGATGTCTTCGAGCAGTTGCTCCATCAGTGCATCGTCGTGATCAGCGAGCTTCTCCAGCATCGAGAAGCGGGCTTCCTTCTCGCGGTCGAGATTGCCGCCTTCGAGCGCGATGACCTCGGAGGCCTTGTGCTCGCGATAGACGAAGGCGCGCTCGAGCGCGAGATCGACGAAGCCCTCGATCAGCTCGCCACTCCAGATCGGAATCTGGCGCAGCACCAGCGGCACGCGGGAGGCCGGTTGCAACGTCTCGAGCGTCTCGCGAATGCGCTTATTGGCGCGATCGATCTTGTTGAGGAACAAAAAGCGCGGGATCTTCATCTCCTCCAGCTCGCGCAGGATGATCTGAAGCTGCGGCAGCTTCTTCTCGTCCGCCTCGCACACAACGACCGCTGCGTCGACCGCGGGCAGCGCCGCGCGCATGTCGTGAGCGAACTCAACGGAACCCGGACAATCGAGGAAGGTGTAGCTGTCGCCCATGAAACTCGTGGTGGCAGCCGTCAGGCCCACGGTCATCTTGTGATGGCGGGCCTCTGCCGTGGCGTCGCCCACCGAAGTACCGGCATCGACGCTACCGGCACGCGGGATTGCGCCCGTTCGTGCCAAAATCGCTTCGAGAAGAGTGGTTTTACCGCTTTGGAAAGGGCCCACCAGTGCAATGCACCGTGGACCTCGGGGACTTCTGACGTCTTGTCCCATTCGCCGCCTCCTTCATGTGGAGCTCGGCCCGTGATTGGGTCGGCAAAGGTCAATGCTCTGCCGGTCCCTCCATTTTGGCAAGCGCGAAACGTCGCTGCGGTGCGTCGTCCGTTAGATCAAGTCTCAGCGATTGATGAGATCAGGTCCGGCACGGCGCCTCGGAACGTCGCACCTCTCCCAAGCAGGGAGAGGTGTACGGAGCTCCTCGGCTGGCGTGGACTCAACTACAATTGACCGCGAGTTAGCGACCCGGGCGGAGTTCCAGGCTTTCGAGGCCCGCGGCGACGTTGAGTCCGACCTGGCCCTGCACGCTGAGCGGCTGGAGCGCGATCGAATTATTGGAGCCGCCGACCAGCACGTTGCCCCCTAAGCCGACGCCGACCGACGCACTGCCTTGCGCGCCGGCATAGTTGCCCGAGAGGTCGCCAGGCCCGAGACGGTCGACGGGCGCGAACACGCCCCACGCCAGCGCCGTCTCCTGGGTGATGCCGAGATCGAGACCGACTTTGCGAATGGTCGCGACGTAGCGATCCTCCGGCAAGCCCTCGGCCCGCAGCACGCAGCCAAGGTTGGTCACTGATCCAACCACGAAGCCGATGCTGGCGCCGCCGCGGCATTCGAGCACGCCGACCTGCACCATCCGCTGCTGCGCGCTCGCACCCGCGACGGACGCAACGAGGCCAGACGCGGCAAGCCCGGCGAGGAGGAGTGAACGGCGCATGGAAAGTCTCCGGCTGTGATGTGATGCGAGCAGAGAGTGCGCCGCACACGCGGCGCGCGATGCTCTATGCCACAATAATCTTGGTGGTTCCAGATCGCCTGCGGTTCAAAAAAAAGGCCCGCCTGAAAGCGGGCCTTTTGTTTCATTCATTCGGCGGCTCAACGCAGGTTGCCGCAGAAGCGCTGGATGCGTTTGCAGGCGTCTTCGAGATCGGAGGTCTTGGTCGCGTATGAGATGCGGAAGGCCGGACCGAGGCCGAAGGCCGAGCCCTGCACGACCGCGACGCCTTCGCTCTCGAGGAGCTCAGTGACGAACACCTCGTCGTTTCCGATCACCTTGCCCGACGGCGCGGTCTTGCCGATCGTGCCCGCGCAGGACGGATAGACGTAGAACGCACCCTCGGGGCGCGGGCACTCGATGCCGTTCGCCTGGTTGAGCATGGAGACGACGAGATCGCGGCGCTCCTTGAACACCTTGTTGTTCGCGGGGATGAAATCCTGCGGACCGTTCAACGCTTCCACCGAGGCCCACTGCGCGATCGAGCAGGGATTCGAGGTCGATTGCGACTGGATGGTCGACATCGCCTTGATGAGCTGCGCCGGACCCCCGGCATAGCCGATGCGCCAGCCGGTCATGCAATAGGCCTTGGACACGCCGTTCACGGTGAGCGTGCGGTCGTAGAGGCTCGGCTCGACCTGCGCGACGGTGGTGAACTGGAAGTCGTCATAGACGAGGTGCTCGTACATGTCGTCGGTCATCACCCAGACATGGGGATGCCTGACCAGCACTTCGGTGAGCGCCTTCAGCTCGGCCTTGGTGTAGGCCGCGCCGGTCGGGTTCGACGGCGAGCAGAGGATGACCCATTTGGTCTTCGGCGTGATCGCGCGCTCGAGCGCTTCGGCATGGAGCTTGAAGCCGGTCGCGGCGGTGCAGACCACCGGCACGGGCTCGCCGCCAGCGAGCGCGACCATCTCAGGATAGCTGACCCAATAGGGCGCCGGGATGATCACCTCGTCACCCGGATTGATGGTCGCCATCAGCGCGTTGTAGAGCACCTGCTTGCCACCAGTGCCGACGATCACCTGGTTCGGCTTGTAGCTGAGGCCGTTCTCGCGCTGAAACTTTGCGATGATCGCTTCCTTCAGCTCGGGGATGCCGTCGACCGCGGTGTACTTGGTCTTGCCGGCTTCGATGGCACGGATCGCGGCCAACTTGATGTTGGCGGGCGTGTCGAAGTCGGGCTCGCCCGCGCCGAGGCCGATGACGTTGCGGCCCGCCGCTTTCAGCGCGCGTGCTTTATCCGTGACCGCGATGGTCGCGGACGGCTTCACACGGTCGAGCGCAGCGGCAAGGAAGGACATCATCATCTCCTGGCAAGCGTCGTGAGCCCTTGGGTGTCACGACTCTGATTGTGGGAATGATGCACCCTAGGACGGGTGCCGCTGCACCGCAAGAAACTTCGGCCCGGTCAGGGCAAAAGTTTACGGATCGGCACCAACGAGGCCCGGATTTGCGCAATATTCCTAAACTTTGCCGCCGAAATGGCTCATATCCGGCAAGCATTGTCCTCCGAGCAATTTCGTTCCTTATCGAAGCTGCGAGCCGCCATTTCTGACGCGGGCATGCAACCTAACGATGCAAACTGATCGCGCGGATGATACCGCAACCATTCCAGGCGCGAGATGAGCACAACCTGACGCAAGCGTGATGCGAATTGTTCTGTCGTGTTGAAATGATTTTTTGCAGCGTTGCAGTGCAGTAGCGATTTCAAGTTTTTCTAGCGCGCGGCCCTTGCGGCGGATTCGCAACGGCATCATTGTTTAGCCGCGTTGCAGGGCAACAAGCGGCGCCTTCCCGTCACCGGATCAGAACCTCTCGAATGTACAAGCTCTATTCGATGCAACGCTCCGGCAACAGCTACAAGGTCCGCCTTGCGCTGGCGCTGTTGAACGTACCCTACCAGGCAATCGAGATCGACATTCTGCGCGGCGAGAGCCGCACGCCGGATTTTCTTGCGAAGAATCCTTCCGGACAAGTGCCGTTGCTCGAGGTCGGCGACGACCGCTACCTCGCTGAGTCCAATGCCATCCTCTGGTACGTGGCCGGCGGCACGCCGCTCGCGCCCGAGCAACGCATCGACCGCGCCGAGGCATTGCAATGGATGTTCTTCGAGCAGCACGCGCTCGAGCCCAATATCGGTGCCGCCTATTTCTGGTTATCTCTGGTCAAGGGCGGCCGCGATCTCCAGACCCACGCGCTGGAGGACTGGATGGAGCGTGGCTATGGCGCGCTCCAGGTGATGGAAAACCACCTCAAGACCGCCGAGTATTTTGCCGCGCGCCAGCTCACCGTCGCCGACATCGCACTCTACGGCTACACCCATCTTGCCGACCGCTGCGACTTCGACCTCTCGACCTTCCCGGCGGTCCGGGCTTGGCTGAAGCGGGTCGAGCAGGCGCCCGGCTTCGTGTCGATGGACTGGCGGCCGGCCGATATCGACGATCCAGCGAGCATCGCCGCAAGCGCCTGAGCGGGTCCAGGATACCGGGCACAACGTTAACCTTTGCCGCGATTTCGCCATGTTCGGCGCGACCGCCGCCCCAATATTGCCTGTTGAAATTGTGACATTGGTTTGCGTCGCGAGTGATTCGCTCGCACGCTGAAGGATTTAGACCATGACTCGGACGTCCGGCGTGGTGGGCTTTCAGGGCCGACCTGCCCCCGTCGTCTCTTCCCGGCTGACAGGTGCCGTCGCGGCTTCGCTCGCGATCGCGGCGCTGTCGCTGTGCCTGATCGTCGCCCTGACGGTACTGACGACCCGGGCGACCATGGCGATGGGGCTTGCCGGCTGACCCGCGGCTCATCCTCGACTACCACGGGGCGCCGTCATCGCGAACGCGCCCTCACCGGCATCGCAGCAGGCCATCGATGAAGTCACCGGTGATCATCGTTGCAGCGACCCTCACCGCGGCCATCCTGGTCGCGGCATCGCTGTTGATTTTCGCCGGCACGCGCAAGAGCACGGGCACATCGACGCTGAACCTCCCGGCCGTGCACAGCCATGTGACGGCGTAAGGGACACACGCTGATGTTGAGCATTCGCTCGAACGCACGGCGACTTGGCTTAAAATCTGCGGAAAGCTCTGCGCGCCGGCGCAGTCACGCCTTAAGCATCTCACGCGAAACCGCACCGCGACGGCGCAACGATCGGCCACTCTCCGCGCGTTAGCTCGTCAGGGAGCAAGATAGGGCCATGGGCCTCGGATGGCGTGCGATATCCGGTCCGACGCTGACGGCAGCGACCACGCTGCTGGCGTTGCTGCTCGATCGCTATCTTCCCATCCCCTCACCCGCACCGCTGTTCGTCTGCATCGTCGCCTTTGCCGGCTCGCTGTCCGGCTTCGCCTCCGCAATGGCCAGTGCAGCCGTCGCGGTGATCGGCACGGCGCTGTTCTTCCTCTACAACAAGACCGTTCCCGGCTACGCCGCGACCGACCTCGTCCGGCTCGGCCTGCTGGCGATCACAGCGGCCGCCACCGCAGGGATTACCGGGCTGATGCGCGAGCGCCTGCTCGACGCCTTTGCGCTGGAGCGCCGGCATTACGCCACGGCAGAGCGCCTGTCGGCGGCGCTCGATCAGGTCGACATCGGCATTGTTTTGCTCGATGCAGAAACCCGCGCCGAGTTCATCAACCGCGCCTTCCGCGACTACTTCTCGCTGCCCGACGAAAAGGCAGAGAGCCGGCCGCCTTTCATCGCGCTGATGTATCACGGCCGCGACACTGGCGCCTTCGAGCTGCCCGAGGATGAGTTGAGCGCCTTCATCGCCGTGCGGATGGAGATGGTCAGGATGGGCGACGCCACGCCGATCAACATCAAGCTCAGCAATGGCGAGGTGCTGCGCTTCGTCTGCGCCGCGCTGCCCGACGGCGGACGCATGCTGAGCTACACGCCGGTGACCGACCTCGTCCGCCACGGCGATGCGCCCTCGCGCGCCGATTACTATCGCTCGCTGCGCGATCCCACCGGCCGCAACCTGATCCGCTATTTGCGCGTCGCCGAATAGCGCAAGAGCATGATCCGGAAAAGTGTGAAGCGGTTTTCCGAAGAGATCATGCTCCAAACAACCTAAAGCGTTATTGATCGGCGCGGCGATCATCCCGTTAGAACGACGGATCGATTGGCTAGCGCCTTGCTCCCCCCTTGATCGTGGAATTTCGCCATGTCGCTCACCATTCGCGCCGTCACCCGGCAGGACTACGATCAATGGCTGCCGCTGTGGGACGGTTACAACGCGTTCTACGGCCGCTCTGGTGCGACCGCGCTCGCGGCCGAGATCACGCGCATGACGTGGCAGCGCTTCTTCGATGCATATGAGCCGGTGCATGCGCTAGTCGCCGACAAAGACGGCCAACTGCTCGGCCTGACGCACTATCTGTTTCACCGCTCGACGACTGCGGTCGAGCCGTCCTGCTATCTGCAGGACCTGTTCGCGGCGGAGGCCGCGCGCGGCCAGGGCGTCGCCTCGGCGCTGATCTACGCGGTGTATGAGCGGGCGAAGGCCGCGGGCTCGCCCCGCGTCTACTGGCAGACGCACGAGACCAACCTCACCGCGCAGCGCCTGTATGATAAGGTCGCGGAGCGCTCCGGCTTCATCGTCTACCGCAGGATCTTCTGAGCCGCGGCCTGCAACCTGTGGATAAGCGCGGCTGTCACCTGCACGTAACATTGCAGGGCTAGGCTTCCGCTTGCGCCTGATCAGGCCCCCCGTCACCGATCAAGCGCCCAAGCGGTCCCCGTCAGTCGCCGCGTCTGACCGGGGCCGCATTTTTTTGTGCGCATGGCAGCACCGCGGCCGTCGCCTTGCTGGCCGAGCGCGTGGTCGTCAGAATGGCCCCTTGCCCGCACGCTCCTCTGACAGGACCTCCTCCCATGGAAATCCGTAATCTCGGCGCCTCCGGCCTGCGCGTCTCCGCCGTCGGCATCGGCTGCAATAATTTCGGCCAGCGCACTGATCTGGAGACCTCGCGCAAGGTGATCCACCGCGCGCTCGATCTCGGCATCACGCTGTTCGACACCGCCGACATCTACGCCGGCATGGGCGGTTCGGAGACCGTCTTGGGCACCGTGCTCGGCGACCGCCGCAAGGACATCGTGCTCGCGACCAAATTCTCCAAGCCGATGGCAAGCGACGGCACCAAGCAGGGTGCCTCGCGCCGCTACATCATGCGCGCGGTCGAGGCGAGCCTGAAGCGGCTGAAGACCGATTACATCGACCTCTATCAGCAGCACGATTACGATCCGCTGACGCCGCTGGAGGAGACGCTGCGCGCGCTCGACGATCTCGTGCGCCAAGGCAAGGTGCGCTACATCGGCAATTCGAACTTCCCCGCCTGGCGCATCGCCGAAGCCGAATTCACCGCGCGGGCGATGAACGTCAGCCGCTTCATCTCCTGCCAGGACGAATACAGCCTCGTGGTCCGCGACATCGAGAACGACCTGTTGCCCGCCGCGCAGGAGTACAAGCTCGGGCTATTGCCGTTCTTCCCGCTGGCGAGCGGTCTTCTGACCGGAAAATACCAGCGCGGTGCGGCCGCTCCCGCCGACACGCGCTTTGCCAAGGCGCCGGCGCTGCGCGAGCGCTATCTCACGCCGCGTAACGAGGATATCGTCGAGAAACTCCAGGCCTTCGCCAAGGCGCGTGGCCACACCATGGTCGAGCTCGCCTTCTCCTGGCTCGCCGCGCGTCCGCAGGTGGCGAGCGTGATCGCAGGCGCCACCCGCGTCGAACAAGTCGAGGAGAACGTCAAGGCAATCGCCTGGAAGCTCGGCGCGGACGAACTCGCGGAGATCGACGGGATCACCAAGAGCTGACGCTCGCAGCGCGGCGCTACTTCCCGCCGCGCCCCACGGTCTGCATCACCTCAAAGCCTTCGAACTGAGGATGGCCGAGATAAAGCGGCTTGTTGTCGCCGGCTTTGTGATGCGCGGCGCGAAACGCCTCCGACTTGGTCCAGGCCTCGAATGCCGCATAGTTGGCCCACACGGTATGCGAGGCATAGAGCGTGTGGTCCTCGGCTTCCGGCCCTCTCAGCAGATGAAACTCGATGAAGCCCGGCACCCTGTCCAGATGCGTGTCGCGCGACAGCCACACCTGCTCGAAGGCTTTTTCCGACCCCTTGGCGACGCGAAAGCGATTCATGGCGATGTACATGAAGTTGGTCTCCTGATGCTCCGCAGATTATCTCGTCATTCCCGGATTCGCCGCAAGGCGCAGACCGGATTCCATTTTTCCGCGGAGCGATGGATTCCGGGCTCGCGCTGAAGCGCGCCCCGGAATGACGACTGTGCTTGGTTATGCGACCAGCCCTCTCATCGGTCTTGCGCTGGCGCTGTCGGGGAACACCGTCTCCGCCAGCACGCGATCACCAAGGCCGAACTGGTCTTGCAGCACACCTTTGATGACTGCGCGCAGGTCGGTCGTCGGCTTGAGGTCGCGGCCTTCGTAGAGATTTGCGAGCTTCAATCCCGGCCAGTCGGAGATCACACGGCCGCCTTTCACGGCGCCCCCGGCGAGCAGCGCGATGGTGCCGGTGCCGTGGTCGGTACCATCGGTGCCGTTGATGCGTGCAGTGCGGCCGAATTCGGTTGCAACGACGACGACGGTGTCGCGCCAGCGATCTCCCAAACCGCTTTCGAACTCGGCGAGCGCGCCGTCGAGGCCGCCGAGCAGGAATGCGAGCCGCCCGACCGGACCGCCCTCATTGGCATGCGTATCCCAACCGTCGAAAGCGAGCGCGGCGATGCGCGGGCCGTCGTCGGCCGCCATCAGTTTTGCGGCACCCTTCGCGACCAGGCGCATCTGCGCGACCGCGTTGCCTCCCTTCGGCTTCATGTCGTCGCCGCTTGCCGCCTTCTCGAACTGCAAGCCTTGCGACAATGCAGAGGCAAGCGCGGGGTCGCGGTGACGATAGAGATCGACGAGCCGCATCGCGGTGTCGTCATCGGCCTGCGGCAGCGCGACCGGCGCCCAGCCGACGGTCGGCGCGGCGCCGCGCAGCACCAAGGGCGTGGTGGGACCGACCGCAAGCCCGCTGGAGACGCGCTCGCCGCGCGGCAGCGCTTCCAGCGCACGGTTGAGCCAGCCGGATTGCACGCGGCCGGGGCCCGCATAGCCGCTTTCGAGCACGTCCTGGCCGTCGAAATGCGAGCGGTCGCGGTAGGGCGTCGACACCGCATGGATCACCGCGGCATGCTTGTCGCGATACATGCGCGCGAATTCCGGCATCGAGGGATGCAGCGCGAAGAACGAGTCCAGCATGAGCGCAGGATGCTCACCATCGCGTCTCAACGCGATCGAGCCGTGCAGGCCGGCATAATCGGGATCACCAAGCGGCGCGACGGTCGCAAGGCCGTCGAGCGCGCCGCGCAGAATCACCATGATCAGGCGCGGATCGCGGCCGTCGGCCGCGCGCGCGAATTTCGGCAAATACGCCCAGGCGGCGAAGGAGACGCCACCAAGCAGCAGCGCACGTCGCGAAGTGAGGAGCCGATTCTCGGCGCAATCCATCGTCATCTCCTCTGGAATTCAGGCGACATCAGGAGCAGCGCCAGTGCCTGCTGGCGCGATTCCGCACGCTCGATGGTCCGCCGCGTCTCGGTCGAGGCCGCATCTGCCGCGGCGAATTCCAGCAGGTCAAGCGGATCGATATTGTTGCCGAGCCGCGAGCCGATCTGGACCGCGATGTCGAGCCTGAGCTTCATGCCCTCGGGCGCGGTCCAGGCGGCGTTGGTGTCGGGAAAACCGTTCGGCCCGGCCGGCGACCACAGCGGCTGACCGAGCAGATTGAGGCTGCCCAGGTACTGTCCGGGATCTTCAGGCACGCGCGCGAGCAGCCTGCCGCTCGCGACCAGGAATTCGTAAGGCGAACGCATCTTGGTCAGAGGCGCGGTCCAGGCCTCGTTGGAATCGACGAGGGCTGTCGCAAGCGCCTTGAGGTCGCCGTCGGTCTTCGTGAATACATCGCGCAGGCGCGCAACGAGCGCGGGCGGCGGATCATCCGCGACGAAGTGACGAGCGAACTTCGTGGCGATGAAGGTCGCGGTCGAGGGATGGCGCGCGATGTCGGCGAGCGCCGCTTCGCCCTGCGCCAGCCCCGCCGCGTCATAGGTTTTGCCGAGCAGCACCTGCGGCCCGGGCTGGTGGGCATTGGCGTTGAAGACGAAATTGCCGGGCTCGCCCAACCGGCCCTGCCGGCCGGCGAAGGTCCATCCCGTGATGATGCGCGCAAGCGAGGTGACGTCCTCCTGCGTGTAACCGCCATTCACGCCGAGCGTATGCAACTCCATGATCTCGCGCGCGAGATTTTCGTTGAGCCCGCGCTTGCGGTTCTGGCCCGCGCGCGAATCCGGACCCAGCGATTGCTGGTTGTCGAGAAAGAACAGCATCGCCGGATGCTGCTCGACAGCCTTGAGCATGTCGGCGAAGCGGCCGAGCACATGGGGGCGGATCGCCTCGCGCTCGAATGCGCCGGCCCAGATCCGCGCCAGCTCGCCCTTGGCTGCCGAGATGCAGAAATGGTTGGACCAGAACGCGACGAGGCGCTCGGTGAAGCCGCAATCGGCGAGCGTGGCGCGTTGCAGCCGCGCCAAAGCCTCGGCACGAAACGTCTTCTGGATCACATTGAGCGGTTGCGGCGCAGGCTTCGCGGTGGCCGGGGGCGGCGCATTGGGCTGCATGCCCTCAGCAGGTTTTGCTGCGGCGTCGGACGCCTTCATCTCCGGCGACTGGCCGGCGATGTCCATCGCGACGGCATTGAGCGACAAATTCCGGCGCGCTGCGGGCTTCTGATCGGCTGGTGCGGGCTGCGCTGGCGGCTGCTGGGCTTCGCCTGGTTTCGCTTCACCTGATTTCGATTCATCTGGCGTGCCGGCCTTGGCGGCAGCCTCGCGCGCCGCTTTCACCTGTGCCTGATATTCGAACACGGCCTGGCCGAGCTGCGGCGTCGATTGCAGGCCCGGCGCCTCCAGCAGCACGCCGTTCGGCCGGCCGAGCTCCGCCTTCACGAAGCCGCGCGGGTCGGACGCGGCATTGACGAAGTCGCCGGATGCGCCGCCGCGCGCGCCAAAGCCGAACCGGTTGAGGGCAACGAGCGCGGCTTGCGGATCGCGGGCCATTGTTCTGTCCTTGCACTTCCTAGCGGCATGCGCGGCGATTATTATACCGCCGTCAATGATGAACCCGGCATGAAAATGTCGGCGAAGCTTCGGCGCGAATGATGACAAATCGGAAAGAAATCCTCACCGCACCCGCCGCACCTTTGCGTCAAATCGCCTGTTCCCGCTGCGGCACGGCGTTTTCATGCGGATTGTCCGGTGCCTGTTGGTGCGCCGAGGAGCCTGCGCGGCTGCCGATGCCGGTCGAGGGCGAGGACTGCCTGTGCCGCGATTGCCTGCGCAAGGCGGCCGCGGATGCGGCGGCACGTAGCCCGGATGGAGCGCAAGCGTAATCCGGGCTACGAAACCTACACCTGGTGCCCCGGTGACTTCCGCGCCATGCCGCCGAACGCGTCGAGCAGCTTTTCACGCCATGCGTAGACGGGGTCGTCCGCCTCCAGCAGCTTGAACGGGCTCACCACGCGCGCCCATTGGAAGCCACCGAACACGATGTAGTCGGCGTAGTTCGGCGCGTTGCCGCCGAGGAAGGCTTGCGTTTTCAGAGTGAGACGCATGATGTCGAGCGATTTGCGAAAGGCGACGACGGCGGTGTCGCGGCTCGCCATGATCTCCTCCAGCGACTTGCCGAAACGCGCCTCTCGCGTCCGGCGAAAATAATCCGCATCGACCTGCGCCAAATTCTGCGGAATGTCGGCGATGATCAGCGGAAAGATGCCACCGACGATCGCGATATCGCCCCACCCGTTCAGCATCCGCGCCATCGCGCGGCCACCCTCCCCGCCGAACAGCGACGGGCGATCTGGAAAGGTGTCTTCGAGATAGTTGGCGATGGTCCAGGAATCGACGACCGGCCTGTCGTCGTGCAGCAGCACGGGCACCTTTTGCGAGCCGTGTGGCGCAATCGCGGCTTTCTCGGTGAAGCGCCAGGGCAGGGTGTCCGCGGCGAGGCCCTTATGCGCAAGCGCCATGCGCGTACGCCAGCAATATGGGCTGAAGGGCCGCGCTGCGTCGGTGCCGACGAGTTCGAAGAGTTTGAGTGACATGAGCGGTCTTCCCAGCCAGACCTTCTTCCTGAGGAGCGCGGAACGCGCGTCTCGAAGGATGAAGGCCCGATTATCGACCTCGCCCTTCGAGACGCGCGCAAGATGCGCGCTCCTCAGGGTGAGGGTCTCCCATTCTGGATTGCTTCGCTGACGCTCGCAATGACGATGTGGAGAGGCCTCACCTTCCGTTGACGCGCAAGAACCTCTCGCCGTCTTCCGTCACCGCGATGATCAGGCCCATGCCGGGCAGCGTCTCGCGTGCGACATAGCCGCGGTCGGCGGCGTCTTCCCAGATGGTCAGGCGTGGGCACGACGTCTTCCAGGTCGAAATCACCTCGGCATAGACGCGGGGCTCGCGCGCGATCCATTCGACGAAATCCAGAACCAGCGGGTCTGCGCTGTCAGTCATTGCACACCTCCGTTGTCAAAGGCCGCCATCACGGGCGTGCGAACCAGGAGCCAGCTTCCATAGGCGATATAGTAGCATGCGATTGTGGTGATCAGCCGCATCGACCAGGCGATGAATTGCTGATCGCTCATCGCCTCCAGGATACGCCGCGCCAGCGTGGTTCCGAGCATCGAGGCCACGATCGCGACGCCGGCCAGAACGGGATCGAGCGAAGCCGCCTGGTCGATCACGCCGCCGAAATAGATCAGCTTGGTGAAATGGCTCACCACCTGGCACACCGCCTTGGTAGCCACCTTCTCGCGCCGGCCGAATTCACCGCCCAGAAAGAACGTGTCGAGCAGCGGCCCCGAGACGCCGGTCATCAGCATCAATCCCATGCAGATCGTGCCGTAGACGGTGCCCTGCCAGACACTGTCCGGGTCGGGCTTGACGCTCGACGGCAGCAGCCGCGCCATGAACGGGGTGACGCCGAGCAGGAGCAGCGCGGTCGGCTTGTCCGGCACGTAGCGGGAGATCGACCATGCCGCGAGCGCAACGGCGCAGCCGATCAAATAGACCCCGACCGGCCGCCAGCGGATATGCGCGCGCCAGAGCAGCGCGCGCCAGCCATTCGAGGCGATCTGCGTGATCGCGTGCAGCACCATCGCGGATGGCAGCGGCATCAGCGCCAGCAGCACGCCGATCAGGATCAGTCCGCCCGCCATGCCGAACAGCCCCGACAGAAACGCGGTGGCGACCATCAGCAATCCAAGGGCAGCGATCATGATGGGCGTCACGACGGGATCTCCTGTGGTGGCTCAAGTCTGGGACGCAAGCTGCCTCTCGCGCCGCCCTTGCGGGAAGGCGCAGGCACCTCAAGATCAGCTTGGAATTGCACTCATTCTTGTGACTCGCTTGTGGAACTCTCGCAAACTGAGTTATCTTGGCCTGGCATCAGCTTTCCTGAGGGTATGTTTTTGCGGCGGCTGCTCTTTCTCAACGGCATCAAGGCATTCGAGGCGGCGGCGCGGACCGGCAGCTTTGCCGCCGCAGGCATCGAGTTGAGCGTCTCGGCCGCCGCGGTCAGCCGCATGGTGCACCTGCTCGAAGAGCGGCTTGGCGTCGCGCTGTTCGAGCGCAAGGCCAACAAGCTCGTGCTCACGCAAGCCGGCCGCGCCTATCAGAGCGGGTTGACACCGATCTTCGACGCGCTGGCGAGCCTCACCGCGCAGGTGACGGCGCCCTCCAGCGTGCGCGTGCTGACCATCGGCGTCGGCCACACCTTTGCGATGCGCTGGCTGATCCCGCGTCTCTCCGAATTCCGCAGCGAGGAGCCGGATATCGAGGTGCGCTTCACCACCGGCGGCGCCGCGGTCCCGTTCGGCGAGGACTGGAGCTGCGGCATCAAGCTCGGCACCGGCGACTGGCCGGGGCTGGTCGCCGAGCCGCTGTTTGCCGGCGATCTCACGCCGGTCTGCGTACCTCGCCTCGCCACATCCCTGAAGCGGCCGGCCGACCTCAAGGGCCCAAGCCTGATCCGCGTCGCGCATTCGCCGGAGGATTGGCCGCTCTGGCTGAAGGCGGCAAATGTCAGCCGCATCACCGCGCGCGGGCCCGAGTTCCAGTTCTACGGGCAGGCGCTCCAGGCCGCGGTCGACGGGCTCGGCATCGCCATGGGCATCCGCCCCTATATCGACGACGATCTCGCCGCCGGCCGGCTGGTGGCGCCGTTCGACCTCTCGGTGCCCAAGGGCATGCGCTGGTATCTGGTGTATCGCAGCTTCCAGACCGAGCAGCGCGACTTTGCCGCGTTCCGCCGCTGGATCATGCGCACCGCTGCGGAACCCGCGGCGCGCAAGCGCAGGGGTGGGCGCCTCGCCGCGCGCGCCTGAAACGAAAAACGAAAAAGCCGCCCTCGTGTGAACGGCTTCACACGCGCCTTTGCGCGGACGTGGTCTCCTAACCCTCCAACGAGAAATTGGGGACTACCACTATGACGACACTTTACGACGGCTTTGACATTGAATCGTTCGAGGCTGGCAAGGGCCTGTGGCATGCCCGTATCCGGCGCGCGGACTTGAGCCTGCTCGCCATCGACGGCGTGCTGTTTCCGGCGATGGAGGTCGGCTTCGCCTGGCCCGATCCGGAAGCCGCGATTGCCGATGCCAAGCACCATATCGACCGTTTCCGACGGCGGACGGAGCTGGACGAAGAGGACCTTTGACCGGGGACTTTTGACACAGCACGGCGGCAGAACGAGGACTGAAGTCATGTCGCAGATCGAGTTCGAAGAAACGCAACCGCTGGCCCAATCCTGTGAACGCTCCGTGCTGTCGAGCTGCCCGGAATGCAACGGAGAGCTCACCGTGCTCCGCGTGATCGGCGGCCGGGCTGGCTGCGAGTACTGGACCATGCGCTGCACGCACTGCGGCGGGATCCATCTCGACATTGTCGAGCCGCAAGCGGCCGTCGGAGACGACGGCTCGCTGCCGGCGGCGTGAGTCTGCTGCCAACCTGCTGTCAGCAGGCTGACCCGTGCAGGGGCATTCGCCCTTTCCTGAGCGGCGGACTCGTCCCATATTCGGGGCATGGCGAAGAAACCTGCTCCCCCCGAAAAATCCGGTAAAGCCCCGAAATCCAAAGCACATCGACCCGACGTGCAGCCAATCGGGCCGGCGCTGGCCGAGCTGCTCAATCCCGCGATCAATCGCGGCGAGAGCGGCATCGGCTCGTCCACGGGGCTCCAGCCGCCGCCGGACAATTCGCGCGACCGTCGCGCCGGCGGCGAGGCCGCAGCGCATCGCGCGCGCGCCTCGACTCCGAAGGATTTTCCGCAGGATTCGACTCGTGGCTCACCCCCCTCCCCGACCAAGGGGGGAGGGAGCGGAGAGGCTGGTGCGTTCGAGGAAGCGCCGCAGGCCAATTACGGCACTGCCGCGACCGTACCGTTCCTCGATCCGGAACTGGCGCGTCAACTCGGGCTGCCCACCGAGGAAGACGATGCCGAGGCTCTGGCACGGCCACCGCGCAGCAAGATGGAGGCGCTGGGCGTCAAGGCCACCGCGGACGCGCTGGAGACGCTGATCCGCGAGGGACGACCGGAGTTCCGCAAGGACGACGGCTCGATGCGGGTGTGGACGCCGCACCGGCCCCCGCGCCCGGAAAAGTCCGAAGGCGGCGTGCGCTTCGAGATCAAGTCGGAATACCAGCCAAAGGGCGACCAGCCGACGGCGATTGCCGAGCTCGTCGAAGGCGTCGAGCGCAACGAGCGTTCGCAGGTTCTGCTCGGCGTCACCGGCTCGGGCAAGACCTACACCATGGCAAAGGTGATCGAGGCGACGCAGCGCCCTGCCCTGATCCTCGCGCCGAACAAGACGCTCGCCGCCCAGCTCTACGGTGAGTTCAAGAATTTCTTCCCGGACAACGCGGTCGAATACTTCGTCTCGTATTACGACTATTACCAACCCGAAGCCTACGTCCCGCGCACCGACACCTATATCGAGAAGGATTCGTCCATCAACGAGCAGATCGACCGCATGCGCCATTCGGCGACGCGCGCGCTGCTCGAACGCGACGACGTCATCATCG
>NZ_JBANBA010000280.1:0-956 GCF_059803475.1 Bradyrhizobium sp. UFLA05-89
GCTCATGGGAGTGATGGCGGCGGGTCAATTCGCATTCCTGCCGCCTGGTGCGGCCTTGTCGGATTGAATCCATCGCGCGGGCGTATTTCGGCCGGCCCGAACAACCAGGATAGGTCGTTCGGCTTTCCTCGCGAGTTTGTTCTGTGTCGAACTGTGCGCGATATGGCGGCGGCCCTGGATGTCTTTGGCGGCCCCCAACCGGGCGATCCCTTCATCATCGTCCAGCCGCACCGAACATATGTGGAGGAACTTTCGCAGCCCACCGGCACTCTCAGAGTGGGGGTTGCGCTGACTGAATGGGGGGCGGCCAAGGTCGAGCCAGAGATCCAACGGGCCGTCGAGAAGTCAGCTGCGCTTCTCGAGGAAATGGGGCATACGGTTACGGAGATCCCGCCGCCATACGAATCCGCCGAGTACTTTAAGATAATTCTGGATCCTGCCAGAAGGAAACTCAACGCCGATTCCCTTGAAAACGACGCACGAGCCATGGGGCGGCAGATTGATTCGAGCACCTTAGAGCCGTTTAGTCTCAAGGCTTATGACTCTGGCCGGATGAATCAAGCGGCTCATTTGGGAGACGTACTTGAAGCATTGCGGAGCATGCGGTTCCGCGTGGGCGAGGCGATCCATCCCTATGACATTCTACTGACTCCCACGATGCCAACCGTGGCAATGCCCCATGATAACATTTATCGCCCCACCAGCCCGACGCTCTCCGTAGAACAATTCATAGAAGGGTGCGACGCGCTTTATCCGTATTTACACGTCTTCAATGCCACCGGACATCCATCGGTGTCACTGCCTTTGGCGCAAAGTGCCGGTGGGCTGCCAATCGGCCTTCAAATCGTTGGCCGCTTTGGGGATGAGGCCACATTGGTCCGTATCGCACGCGATCTGGAGGAAGCTAGACCCTGGCGCCAACGGCGGCCAAGTATTCAGGCAGGAGCGGCCTGAAA
>NZ_JBANBA010000281.1:0-926 GCF_059803475.1 Bradyrhizobium sp. UFLA05-89
ATCAAGGACACCGCGGTCTTAAGGCTGCGCAACAAGCTGTTGCCGCTGATCCACCTGAAGAAGCTTTTGAAGATCGACGACGGCGCCGCCAGCGATCCCGAGAACGGCTTCATCGTGGTCACCCAGGTCGGCAGCCAGACCTTCGGCATCGTGGTCGACGGCGTGTTCCACACCGAAGAAATCGTGGTCAAGCCGATGTCGACCAAGCTGCGCCACATCGACATGTTCTCCGGCAACACGATTTTGGGCGATGGCGCGGTGATCATGATCATCGACCCCAACGGCATTGCCAAGGCACTCGGCGCCTCCGGCTCCTCGGCCCATGACATGACCGACGAGAATGCCGCCCATCACATCGGAAGCGGCGAGCAGACCACCTCGCTGCTGGTGTTCCGCGCCGGCTCCAGCCAGCCCAAGGCCGTGCCGCTCGGCCTCGTCACGCGCCTGGAGGAGCTGCCCGCCGACAAGATCGAGTTCTCTAACGGCCGCTACATGGTGCAGTACCGCGAGCAGCTGATGCCGCTGGTCGCCATGGAGGGTGTCACCATCGCATCCCAGGGCGCCCAGCCGATCCTGGTGTTCGCCGATGACGGCCGCTCCATGGGCCTCGTCGTCGACGAGATCATCGACATCGTCGAGGAGCGCCTCAACATCGAGGTCGGCGGAAGCAGCGCCGGCATTCTGGGCTCGGCCGTGATCAAGGGCCAGGCCACCGAGGTGATCGACGTCGGCCACTTCCTGCCGATGGCGTTTGCCGACTGGTTCACCCGCAAGGAGATGAAGCCGTCGATGCACTCGCAGTCGGTGCTGCTGGTCGACGACAGCGCCTTCTTCCGCAACATGCTGGCCCCGGTGCTCAAAGCCGCCGGCTACCGCGTCCGCACCGCGCCGACCGCGCAGGAGGGGCTCGCCGCGCTGCGCGCGCA
>NZ_JBANBA010000282.1:0-885 GCF_059803475.1 Bradyrhizobium sp. UFLA05-89
CGAGTTCGAGGACGCGATCGACGTCGAGGACGACCATGAGCTGGCCGTCGAGACGGTGGACGCCGCCGGCGAGCTTGGCCATGCGGGGGTCGAGGTTGACGGGATTTTCCTCTTTGCCGTCCTCGGGCAGACGCAGCACCTCGCCGATCTGGTCGATCAGCAGGCCATAGGATTCACCGCGCAGGTCGACACCGACCGCCATCGGCAGCTTGCCGTCCTCGGGCCGCGGCAGCCCGAGCCGGGCGCGCATGTCGACGACGGTGACGATGCGGCCGCGCAGGTTCAAGACACCCGCGATCTCGCGGGAGGCGAGCGGCACGCGGGTGACGCGCTCGGGCATGAACACGTCCTGCACGCGTGAGATCGGCAGGCCGAAGAGCTGGCCGCCGATCATCGCGGTGACGTATTCGACCATGGCGCCTTCGGCGGATTGGGTCTTGCTGCTCATCTGTGTTTCCCCTGCCTCGTCTTGAGCATGATCTTCTCGGAAATCCGCTTCACACTTTGCGCTAACGCGGCCCTTCGGGTCCGGATCATGCTCTACGCCGCCGCCCGGCTGAGCTCGGAGGCGCCGGCGGCACCCGCGGTCTGTTCCTTCAGCGCCGCGATCAGACCGGGACGGTCGAACTTGGCGACATAGTCGTGGAAGCCGGCCTGCCGGCCGCGCTCGATCGCCGCCGGCGAGACCAGCGCCGACAGCCCGATGATCGGCATCGCGACGAGATTGTGGTCGGAGCGGATAACTTCCGCGAACTCGAACCCGTTCATGTCGGGCATCTCGATGTCGGTCAGCACGACGTCGAAGGTCTGCGCGCGCAGCGCGGCGAGCCCCTCCTGCGCGGTCGGCGCGGTGCGGACGCGGTAGCCGGCGGCTTTGAGCACCGG
>NZ_JBANBA010000283.1:0-876 GCF_059803475.1 Bradyrhizobium sp. UFLA05-89
AGCGCTTCATCGCCCCGCTGCGGCGTATCAAGTGGCTGGTCTACTGCAAGGCACCGTTCGCAGGGCCAGAGCAGGTGCTGCGCTATCTCTCCCGTTACACCCATCGGGTTGCCATCTCAAACCGCCGCCTCGTTGCAGCCGACAGCGAGGCGATTGCGTTCCGTTGGAAGGACTATCGCGTCAACGGATCCGACCGCTGGAAGACGATGCGGCTTCACCCGCAGGAGTTCATCAGGCGCTTCCTGCTGCACGTGCTGCCCAAGGGCTTCCACCGCATCCGCCACTACGGGCTCTTTGCCTCAACCAACCGCGCCGAAAGCATCGCCACGGCCCGTGCACTCCTCGATGTCGTCCCGCCTGCCGCCGACCCGCAAGAGCAGCCGGATGTTGCGCCGGACACCCCGCGCGTGCTGCCGTACCCATGCCCGTGCTGTGGCGCGCGTATGATCGTCATCGAGACCTTCGCGCCCGGCTGCCAGCCGAGCTGGCGGCCGACACTGATCAGGATCGACACCTCATGAGCCAGACCTCCTGTGAGCGCTGCGGGTTTCCCATTCCAATGCGCTGGCTCCACGCCGGCGGCGCTCTCTCTCCACCCTATAGCATCCATCAGTGCGCGCATCGCGCATCGGTGCGCTCCGAACGCTCGCCCAAACGCCTATTGCACTCTCCTGAACTCCCGTACCTACAGACACGCAGGCCGAATTCCGCCAGCGCCACGTCTATCATCAAGGTCGGCGCCGGCATCAAATCCCCATAGCACTCGCTGCACCGTCGGTGCCCAACTTCCCGCGACTTCGTGCCTTGGCGCTTTTTGGACGCCGGTCAGTTGACCCTGCGGAGCCTCCTTCTTGCCGGCGTCCAAAAACCAGCACA
>NZ_JBANBA010000284.1:0-874 GCF_059803475.1 Bradyrhizobium sp. UFLA05-89
ACTTACGCATACGCAACTCCCTGGACCAGAGTCCAAGGTAGGGCAGCACCTCGCGGATTGCGAGTCAGTTCAGTTTGGTCTCGGACTTGTCAGCTCGGCAATCGCGTGGAGCGTCTCGTCGAGCATCTCGCCCCGCACGACTAACCCACCGGTGCAAGGGCGCTCCCCTCTAACCGGCGCCCGATCAACTCCGCTTAGGAAGGCGTCGCTCAATATCCGCTCCGGGACAGGGGTGCGCTTTTCGGGATCTGCAAATGCCGTCAGAACTTCACGAACTATACGTTGGTATGTCGCCACAGTGCTTTCCATTTCTTGCCAAATTTTGCCGGTCAAAGATCCAAAAAAACAACGGAACATCACGGAGGCACATTGTGACGATCAAGAATATCGTCGTTCCTTTGAAAGTTGAGTATCTGCAGAAGGCCGCAAAGGAGCGCGGAATCTCGCGCTCTAAGCTTGTGCGATTTGTGATGGAGAAGGTCGTGAACGACGAACTCGTTCCGGCGATTCTCGGTGAGGACGACCTTTCGAACGCCGAGCCGTCCCCGCAAAGGTATCGACGTTTTCGAGATCGCGTAGACGGGACCTAATCTCGAGACGAGGCATCATCAGCGCTTCGATAGCTTGCGCTGGCTCCAATACGGCTTTTTCTGGCGGGGAGCGAACTCTTGGACCTGATCGCTGTTCAAGGCTCGCATGATGCCGATCCGGGCAAACATCGTCGGGCCGCCTTGCTCGGCCACCAGGATCAGCGCTTCCATCGCGGCTTGCCATTCCGGCCGATCGTGTACAGCCTTCAACGCCGCGATGTGTTCGCCAGCGTCGAGCAGCGTGACCAGCTTTCTCCCGTCTGGCAACGAGATCGGTTCATCGA
>NZ_JBANBA010000285.1:0-840 GCF_059803475.1 Bradyrhizobium sp. UFLA05-89
GTAGACCAATCGAGGTTGCGCGTGCCAACGTGCCGCCGTCCTTGACCACGACCGCTGCTACTCGGATTTTGTCGTCTCCCATAACTGAAAGCGCGAACGGACGATGGACGCCGCTCGCGCAAAATTGGCTATGACCATTGCGCTACTCGAAGTGGTTAGGATCATGCCGAGGCCGACAAACGTCCTGCCCAAGTTGAAGGAACCGGTCCAAACTGCGTTTATTCCAGCGCGGATCGAAAGAGCGGCGGTTGCCGAAACCAGGCACGTCACAGCAAGAGTCGCGCGCCTTGCAAACCTCTGACCCAATAACCTCCATATAGAAGATAGCTTCCAATGATGACAGCATTAGCGATCAGTGATACGTAAGTCACGGATGTGCTCGGTGGTGCATGTACGCATGAGCAGGCTCGGTGTTGCTGCGCTAGCAATATACAAGTCGAACCAAAATGCCGGGCATCAGCACAAATACCTGACCAAAATTATCCGGTGAACAACTGCTTCAACGCAGAGCTACGAAAATTTTTGCGCGCTCGCTGCCAAGTCTCCGATTCAGGGATCTTGAATTAGATCACGAATAGAAAGAACGAGATGAGGTCTCCGATAACGCATGGAATCCGCTAGCCACAGTCGCATGTTGGTTTGGCGTGCTTACTGGAGGAAACAACATAAGCACGGGGATTTTTACGAAAGAGCGCAGCACATATCCTTAGGGTAAGCTGCACTGACCGCGGCGGCCACAATGCCTCGCTGAGCCGCCGATAAATCGAAGGGCTACCATCATAGTTGGCGCAGCCGAGCCGATCACGGCGCGGTTGGCGCGCGCAACCTCGATTGGCCTAA
>NZ_JBANBA010000286.1:0-764 GCF_059803475.1 Bradyrhizobium sp. UFLA05-89
GAGTGATACCCGCAGCTACCGCCGCTGCTGATCCCGACGATGAGCCGCCTGCGGAGCGTTCCGGATCCCATGGATTGCCGGTGACACCACTAAGAATGGACTCGCTCATTCCGGAGCCGCCAAAAGCCTCCGGCGTTGTCGTTCTTCCTAGCGTTCGGAGGCCGCTGGCCTTAGCCCTTGCAAAGAAGCTGCTTTCTGTTTGAGGGCGGCGTCCCTTATACAGGCGGCTTCCACATTCCTGGAGGCGACCAGCTTCAGTCGCTCCCAAATCCTTGCGAAAGAAAGGCACGCCGTGGAAGAGGCCTCCATCTGCGCTCGCGACCGTCTCAGCATCCTCGTAAAACTCGATAACTGCATTGATGCGAGGGTTGACCTCGTCGTGCGCTTCTCGGGCGAGCTGCGTCAACTCCAAGGGCGTCACGTCCCCTGCGCGCACGAGTGAGGCTAAACCGGTGCCATCGTGCTCGACGTATTCACTCAATTTCATTTCAGTATCCTTTATTTCGCGCGCTGAAGCCTGGCATGTGCGAAAGTCGACACCAGCCCGGACGCGGAGCTGATGCCAAGGAGCAGCGCGATCATCACGCATGTCACCAACGGGAGCGGTAACGACTTCGGTGGTAGGCGGGTTGATCAGGATGAAGCGACCACCTGAATGCCCTAATGGTCTCGAGCGTTGAGTTTTGTCCGAGTACTGCTTGGGTGACGCCCCCCGACAGAATCTCAGCACTGAGGAACATCACAACAGGGACGAAGAGGAGTTG
>NZ_JBANBA010000287.1:0-829 GCF_059803475.1 Bradyrhizobium sp. UFLA05-89
GGCGTTGCTCGTTGGGCACTCCCGCCAGGCGCTTGGCCCGGGTTGTCTCGATCTCCTTGATCTGCTGCTTGACGAAGCGCAGGTGGTCCATGTCGCGCCGCAGCTCGGCCAGCGTGTTCGCCGGAACGGCCGCGCCCTCCGGCGTGCGTAAGGCCTCCAGCCGGCTCGATGCCTGAGCCAGGTTTGGCCGGAAGCCGCGAATCCCGAGGCGGGCGAGATTAGCCTTCAGGCGATTGATAATGCGCGTGCGCGCCCCGACCAAGCTCTCGCGCTCGCGGCCCGGCCGTTTCGCATCCTCATCCGCGAGGGTGGGGATCGCCGCCATGCTGCAATGCTTCGGTTCGCCGCGCAGCCAGCCGAGAAAGGCGCGTTTCAGCAGTTCAGTGTCGAGCCGATCTGTCTTCGCCCGCCGGTGCTCGCGCGACACCGGGACGCTCGACGGGTGGATCACATAGGCCTCGATTTCTTGCGCGCGCAGCCAGCGTGCTAACCAGAAGCCGTCGCGGCCGGCCTCATAGGCGACGGCGATCCGTTTGATCGTGCGTCCAGCCTGCACCGCCTCCTTCCGCCAACGATGCAGAAGCTGCAGAAGCGCATCCTGGTCTGGGCTGAGCTTCTTCAAAGGATTGCGTTCGAGTCCGGGCACAATACCGGCGACCAGCCAACTCGACTGGCCGATCTCGATCACGGCGATCACTGTCGCGTCTTGTTCAAGTGTGCCAAGGCATCTGCTCAGGTCGTTTTGCTTCGCCATGGGGCGCTCCATCGCTTTGTTGCCGCGACGATGGTGCCATGGCCTCGCCGCTCGGCCCATAGCATCTAAACCGCT
>NZ_JBANBA010000288.1:0-825 GCF_059803475.1 Bradyrhizobium sp. UFLA05-89
CTCGACGCAGCGTCGCACGCGCGAGGAAAATTCACCAGGCGTCAGCTCAGCTGCGTCGATTTGCTCGATGATGAGCTGCCCGGCATCGACCATCGCCTGAAGATCGATCTTCAGGCCCTTCGCGCGCTCGAATAGGATGCCCAACTCCTCGTCGAAGACGAACATGGCCGCGCGCTCGCCGCGATTTGCTGCGCCTTGGATGAAGGTGAGCGCAAATAGCGACTTGCCCGTTCCCGCCGGGCCGAGAACAAGGACGCTCGAGGCACGCTCGACACCGCCGCCAAGGAGCGCGTCTAGTTCGCCGGTCTCGGTCCTGAGAACGTCACGCGAGTAATCTGCCTTGTGCTCGGCCGAGACGAGTCGTGGGAAGACCTGAACGCCGCCCGTCGCAATGGTGTAGTCGTGAAAGCCGCCCCGAAACCTCCGCCCACGATATTTGACGACGCGCACCCGCCGCCGCTCGGCACCGTACTCGGGCGCGGTTTCTTCCAGGCGGATCACGCCATGCGCAACCGAGTGCACCGTCTTGTCAATTAGGTCGGTAGTGAGGTCGTCGAGCAGGAGAACGGTCGCGTTGGCCTTTGCAAAATAGTGCTTGAGACTCAGGATCTGGCGCCGGTAGCGCAGCGAGCTCTGGGCGAGCAGCCTGATCTCGGAGAGGCTGTCGAGCACGACCCTCTGCGGCTTCACGCGCTCGACGGCCTCGAAGATGCGCTTCGTCGTCTCGCCGAGCTCCAAGTCGGAGGAATAGAGCAGGCTCTGTTGCTGGTTCTCGTCGAGCAAGTTCTCGGGCGGAATCAGCTCGAAGACTTCAATGGCCGACAA
>NZ_JBANBA010000289.1:0-822 GCF_059803475.1 Bradyrhizobium sp. UFLA05-89
GGCGCTGCCGCTGACGCCGAACGGCAAGCTCGACCGCAAGGCGCTGCCGGCGCCGCAAGATGAGGCGTATGCGCGCGGCGCCTATGAGCCGCCGCAAGGCGAGATCGAGATCACGCTGGCACAGATCTGGGCCGAGCTTCTGGGTGTTGAGCGGGTCGGACGCCACGACCACTTCTTTGCGCTCGGCGGCCACTCGCTCTTGGCGGTGCAGCTGATGGAGCGGCTGCGGCGGCGGTCGCTGGGGGTCGAGGTGCGGACCTTGTTTGCAAAGCCCGTGCTGGCCGATCTGGCCGCGAGCCTCGGCAGTCATCACGAGGTGGCGGTCCCGGCCAACCTGATCAGCGAACAGAGTCCGGCGATCACGCCAGAGATGCTGCCGCTGATCGACCTGACGCAGGACGCGATCGACCGGATCGTCGCCACAGTGCCCGGCGGCGTCGGCAACATCCAGGATGTTTATGGTTTGTCGCCGCTGCAGGACGGCATCCTGTTCCATCATCTGTTGGCGACAAAGGGCGATCCGTACCTGCTGGTATCGCAGATGGCGTTTGCCGATCGTGACCTGTTGGAGCGCTATCTTGGTGCGGTCCAGCGGGTGGTGGATCGGCACGATATCCTGAGGACGTCGTTTGTTTGGGAAGGGCTGTCGCGACCGGCCCAGGTGGTGTGGCGCCGTGCGCCGCTCGAGGTGAGCGAGGTCGAGCTGGGTGGGGCTGGTGGTCCCGGCCACGCGCAGCTTAAGGATCGGTTTGATCCGCGCCAGCACCGCATCGAGCTTGGCCGGGCGCCCTTGTTGCGGTTTGTGATCGCGCGCGAGCCCGG
>NZ_JBANBA010000028.1:0-88717 GCF_059803475.1 Bradyrhizobium sp. UFLA05-89
GCGCAGAAGCATGGCTTGGACGGAGTGAAAACGGAATATGAGAGCTCCTGCGAGGTCGTTCTGTTTGACACAAGTAAGGTTAGAAGTTTAGGTGAACGTCTTCTGGGCCTTCCCGGCGAGATAGGCGCTGTGGTCCTCCCCGAACAGGAGCACGATCCAGAAAAGACTTGGCCGGAGATGGAAGTCTCGACGTTCTCAACTACTGAGGATTCGAAATCGCGCTCGAGATCAGTGGTCTGTGGTCAATGTGGGATTTCGGACGTGTCGTCCGTGGGAGCTGGGACCATGGCAAGCAACCGGCCCCCGACGCGCTGATCGGCGCATTGAACAGAATGGGCGTCCTGCCGAGGCTGTTCCAGCCGACAAATCTGTACATCCGCGGTTGGCCTTACACGGCGCGATTGGACGCCGGACGACGGGAGGCAACCCCGAACAATGCGCAAGGCCACATCATTACTCTAGTTCCTCGGCTTGAACGCGGCTGAACATCAGACACTTTATAAGTGCTGGCGCTGGAGCGCATTTGGGTTGGTCGGCAGTTACGACCGCAGTTGCCGCAAAGTGCAGGACATCGAAGGAGTCTTTGGACCCAGTGTCATGCATTGCCCCACTGAGGCAGGTGGGTGCTGGGCTCGCGAGATTTGCGCCTAAAGCCTGACGTCGGCTCAGTATGCGTCGCCTCCTTCAAACAAGGTTTGCACGAGGTCTTTGGTGGCACGGCAATTGCTGGAACGTGGACGTCGGTCCCTGCCAACCTTTGGTTCTGATGTTCTTGCGACTTGGCAATCATTGCCGCAACAGAGAGCCAGCCGCGACAATGCATCCGCAAAGTCAGGCGCAATTGGCAGGCCCGACTCGATCTGGCCGCAGTCTAACAGTTAATCCACCGGATCAGTCATCTGGTGGGACGTTCGGAGGGGAGCTGAAATGAGCGTCAAAATAGGAGCTCTCAGGACGGAGGTAATGCGGGCCAAACATACTCCGATACTCCCGCAGATAAATCCCGGTGTTTACCTTGCGGGGGTTTTGGACGCCGATGCAGCTCGCGCGCAGGAGGCTCCCTATGGAGCATTCGCCTTTCGGCGCTCCGAAACGCTGGTGGCCGAAGTGGTCTATCGGTCGGGCGGCCTTCACGAATTCGTGGGTCCACGCGATCAACATCAGCGGTGGGCTTTTGGAATCGAAGATGGTTTCTGCGGAGTGGACGGTAGGCCCAGCGGTGACCCCCTCGCGACTCGATGTAAACCGACGAGAACGAGATCGGCTGAGGTTTTCATAAACGCCAGCTGCGGCATCATGTTCATGTCGAATTGATCGGTCGGCAAGGCACGGTAGTCGCTGGCTGCCGCATCGCTTCGGCTCTTCAACAGAGACAGCCTCGGCGATCTTTTGTATTCAGACAAATGGGTGCTGCGGAGATTTGGGGACATTTACCGCAGGCAGATGGCTGAATGGATCAACGCAGCAAAAGCCGGCACTTCCGGTCGGGCGAACGTATGGGACACCTTTGTCGCCTCGGCCGTCGCAGAGAAACTCGCCGAGCCTCGCGCCGGAAATGGCGTGGTATCTCCTAATTGGACCACGTCGCCGTATGACTGACAGATAGAGGGTGAAGACGCCGAACGGAATTCTATCGGTCTCGCACGCAATTCGATGCGAGCCATGTGAAAGGAAACGATGATCAACTATGCAGTTGTCGGCGCGGGCGCGATCTCGCAACAAGCCTTTCTACCAGGTGTTGGACAGTCCGCGAACTCAAGGGTTACCGCGATCGTGACCGGCGATCGGGATAAGGCCGCCAAGTTGGCGGATTTCTATGATATTGGCCAGATCGTCAACTATGGCGGATACGATGCCCTTTTGAAGAGCACTGACGTCGACGCTGTGTACATCGCTCTACCCAACCACTTGCATGCGGACTACGCAATTCGCGCCGCTCGCGCCGGCAAGCACGTCCTGGTGGAGAAGCCGCTAGCTACCAGCGAAGAAGATGCTCTCGCCATGATCGCCGCTGCGCGCGAAGCTGGTGCGTTTCTGATGACCGCGTACAGGCTTCACAATGAACCTGGAACCGTCGCGATCCTCCAACATATCCGCAACGGCGCGATCGGCCGGCCACTTTTCTTTCAATCGGTTTTCAGTTTCCAGACGGCGGCAGGGAACCACAGACTAAAGGCCGCGAGTTGGGGTGGACCACTGCAAGACGTGGGTGTTTATTGCGTCAATGCCGCTCGTCACATCTTTGCAGAAGAGCCGATAGAGGCCATGGCGATGTCGCACAGACCGACTGATGATCCGCGTTTTCGCGAGGTGGAAGCGTCCGTCGCAGCCACGCTGCGTTTTCCCTCCGGCGGTTTCGCGCAATTCGTCGCCAGTTTCGGGGCGGCCGTCGTCGACAATTATCGGGTCGTCGGAACAACGGGCGATCTCGAACTCGACCCAGGCTTTAGGTTCGAGACGGCAACAAGATTGCGCCTGCGCCGTGGCGGCGAGGTCGGCGAAACTCACTTCCCGCAAATCGACCATTTTGGTGCGCAGGTGGAGTACTTTTCAGCTTGCATCGAGGCTGGTACGCCGCCCGAGGCTGATGGCGACGAGGGATTGGCAGACTTGCGCGCACTAATCGCAATCGAAAAGGCCGCCCTGACCGGACAGCCGCAAACCATCTCATCCCCTCCGCGTGCCCGGCATCCAACGCCAGACATGGTGCGATTTACCCCTTCGACCGATCGACGACTGGCTCTCTGAGGAGACTTCTGCCTGCTCCGCTATGCGGGCGGGACGAGTTCGACCAGCTTGTGAAGCAGCCTCGCGCAACCGACGATCTTCCGGCTGAAGAGGTCCACGATCACGACCAGGGTACACCCAACCTCCTCGCAGTCGGAATGTACGTGATATCGACGAGTTAGATTCGGTTCACCGCGGCGGCCGGCAGAGTTGCGATGGTGAGCTTCTGCGATCAGCAGGCCATGATGAGCGCAGCGGTGCCATAAGAGCGCGGATGCCGTGCCGATGAATCAGGTGTTCGATCCGGGCCACGGCCGTCGCCACGTCCCCGCACTCGCAGCGCAGCATGGAGCTGGCGCTGCTATAGCGTTTGCCACTGTCTTAATTGACCCGTCGGAGAGCCCAAGAGCGCGGCATTTGTCGTTCTGCTGTATTCACCCCCGCTCGCGCGAGGTGCACGTTACTCATACATTGAAACGCGTGAACTATTTATTGCGCCCAGCGTAGTGGTGAGAGACCGAGGTCCCCTATCCGGCCTGCGGACGTTTTTACTGCACGAAGTGTGTCGGGCGCTGCCATGATATTTTCGTGGCCCGTTGTAGGCCGCTACTCACAAGCACTTAATCTCAATCTGTCGCGGGATACCGCCAGCGTGGACTGTTTGCTGTGGACACCAAGCCAGCCACTGAACGCGCGAAGAGAGCAAGTGTAAACGTTGCTTGAAACGCTGCCAGTCAGTCGTTGCTACAATGCGCAGGCAAGATATTTCCCTTCAGAAGGCGACTGAGGCTCCGATCCCAGTTTGATCGAAGACGCGCGACAGACCACGATTGCTGTCTCGAACACGACAGGCCGTTGTGCGTCCGTCAGAAACGGGACACAGACAAGTGGCCGTGCCCGCGAAACGACTTCGTTTCCCGCGATTATCGCGGCAAACGTTGGAAGAAAATTGTTGCACGCAATCGCACGATGCTCTCTCCGGGCGGACGGCTGCCATGCGCGTCAATTGACCGCGCCTTGGCGACAGATCAATTCGTAACTCTGTCACGCCGGAGAACTAAGGTTGCGGTGGGACATTTAGCGGGGCGCTCTCATGCCCATTCTTATAAAGCCCCGAACGCTCGGTCTGCTGACCAAATGCGAGCGCCGCGCTCGCGGGGCAAGCCTCATCATTTCCGTCTACGCAATGTTCGACCTAGCCAACCCAAGCGCTGACCGTCTGGAAGGCGAGCAGGAGCTTTGGGTAATGGGCTCGAAAGAGCTGCCGCCCGGCAGCCCGCTTGACATCGGGATGCCCAAACCACAAGCGGAAGTACTCATCGGTGGACATGCGGCGGCGCCCAAGGGACGGCCGACCCAGCGCATGATGTTAGGATGGTCGCTCGGACCGATGCAGAAACGCCTTTTAGTGACTGGCGATCGTTATTGGCAGATGACGACCTCCGGCTGGCGACCAACAGCTGCCAAACCTTTCCAGCAGATGCCGCTAACGCGGCAGCGCGCCTTCGGCGGGGTCGGACATCCCTCGAACCCGACCGGCATCGGCCACGACGCTTTTGGCCGCAGCATGGCTGGCGAGCTGGTGGCGCTACCCAATGTGGAGGATCCCGAGCACGCGGTCCAGTTCATCGAAACAGCGGCGGAGCCCGCGGCGTTCGGACCAATGGCACTCGACTGTAAGGAGCGCCTGCGATACGCCGGCACTTACGACACCGCCTGGCTGAAATCGGTCGCTCCGGCGTTAGCGCTTGATGTCGATCCGCGCCTCTTCCTGTTCGCACCGCCAGACCAGCGCCTAAGCGGCTTTCTTTGCGGCGGAGAGCCATACGGGCTGCAAAACTTCTCGTCTGAACAGCCGTTGATCCAAGGCCATCTACCGGCGTTTCGCGTGCGCTGCTTCATCGGCTGGAGCGATCCGGCGCGCGCCGTCAGCGAACTTCAGACGCGCATCGACACGCTGTGGCTGTTCGCCGGAGCCCGCCGTGGCATCATGATCTACCGCGCCGCGATTGCCGTGCAGGAGAATGACGGCAGCGACGTTGCCGACATTATGCTCGCCTACGAGCGGAAGAGCGACCCTGCGCGGTCGACAGACCATTATCTGAATGTCAGACGGCTGCGTCTCGATCCGAGAACCGCCGCGCGCTACGCCTTTGCGGAACATCAACTCAAGCCCGAGCTTTCGTCTGCTGAACGGGAGCGTCGCGCAGCGCAGCGAGAAGAATTGGCCGAACAGCGTGCAGCGCAGCAGCAGGCCTCCAGGCGCTGGGCGCTCGATCAGGAACTCGCCCGTGTCGACCTTCCTCCTGTGCTGCGTCCTACAATCGAGACACCGTCCATTGAACCATCAAGTATTCCCGAATTGTTGCCCGAGGAACTCGAAAGCGGCGAAATCGACTTGGCCGAGATCCTCGACGCGGTGGAGACTGTCTACGACAAGGCCAGCTCCGACATCGACAAGCTCGCGGCTCAATGCGAGCCCGTGCGCGGAGCTTATGAAAGGCTTTCGAGCGGCAATGCCGCATCGACCGATATCGACGCACTGCTTGCCGCGATCGGCAGCATGGACGCTGCACACGCGATGGACACAAGCTTTGAGCAAATCCCGTCATTGGCTGCATTGCCGGCGGAGATCGATCTGCCCCTCCTGCACGAGCTCGACATTACGCTCGCGGGGGCGACGGATTGGCGTGGTGAGATTGTTGGCGCCGTAGCACCGTCGGTCGACGAGCACAAACAACTCGAACTTGCGCATGCTCGCTTCTTTGGCCTGCCAGCTGGAAGACCGCTTGAGTCGATGCGAACCGCGTTGTCGGACGATGCTTTTTCACCACCCGACATCCCCTCCCTTGCGCTGCCAGAGGAAGCCCACGTCAGATCCGAGCCGCCACCGCGACCCACCATTGATGAGATCGCGGCGCAGATCGAGAACCGCGGCCTACCCGCTGAAACCGTGCAGCCTCTATTTACGGCCTTCGCCGATGCCGAGGCGGCGCTCAGCAATGCGCTCCCAGCGTTAGCCAGCGATGGTCGCGCACCGTTCGAGGCCTTGATCGGGACCGATCAGCCGCCGCTCGCCGATACGCCCGACGCGGCGCTGGACATGGCTATCGTGGAAACAAAGGAAGCGGTGAGAGACCTTCGGACTGAGATCGACAAAGGCGAAGGTCAGCTGACAACCGCCATGGCAGCAGTCAGGCTGGCCTCACCCAAGCCGCTCGAACCTCAATCGGTGTTGGCTCCAGCTGTGGCGCGCGCGCTGGGCGACGTCGTTGAGGAAGAATTCAGCCGCGTCCGTTCGCTAGCCGGCCGCGATCTTGCCGGCGCCGACCTCTCTGGCAGGCAATTCGTAAAAGCGGATCTTTCTGGCGCCTTTCTCGAACGCGCCAAGCTGAACGGAACCAACCTCGCCGGCGCCAAACTGATGAAGGCCACACTTGCCGGCGCGGTGCTCATCAACGCCGATTTAAGCGCGACCGACCTCACCGACGCCAATCTTGGTCAAGCTGACTGCCGCGGGACGCGTTTCGCAAGTGGCCGGCTTGTTCGTACGAACGTTCTCGGTGCACGAATGGTGGGCGCGTCCTTCGACCAGGCGCATCTCACCAATCTTCAACTGTTGCAGGTGCCAATGATCGGGGCAACGTTCCGCTCTGCAAAGTTGCAGCAATGCGGTTTCATTCAATCCGCCCTGGACAATAGCATATGGCAGGGTGCTCTCCTCCAGCAAACCCAGTTCTTGGACTTGTCGCTGTCTGGTGGGGCTTTTTCCGGCGCCCGCCTCGCGCAAACCTGCTTTCTAAAAGTGGCAGCGCCGCAACTCGATCTCAGCGCCTCGGAATTCGACCAGGTCAGCTTCATCGGCGAGATCAACCTGCGCAATGCCCGCTTCGACCGCAGCAGCGGGGACAGGCTTTCGTTTCAGGACGCCGACATCGCCGGCGCCCAATTCAGCATGGCGCGGCTTAACGGTGTCTATTTTGGCAAGTCCACTCTGTTGCACGCGACCTTCCGAATGACCTCGCTGAAAGGGGCGGTCTTCACCGGTAACGACCTGCGCGGCTGCGACTTCTATGCCGCCAACCTGCTCGAGGCACATCTCAATCAGGCTGATCTGGCCGGCGCCAGTTTGCGCAGTGCAAATCTCTACGGTGCCGACCTGATGGATTCGACATTGGTCGCAGCGGATCTGAGCAATGCCAATATCGATCGCACCGTCCTTATAGTCCCTCGCCATGTCAATTGATCTGCTGCTGCAATCAATCGCCCACCGCGTCCCGGTACGCCAAGTCAATCTTGATGGCGAGGCGCTATCTGGGCTGTCCCTGAACGAGGGCGTGGTGCTGAGCTCCTCCTTTCGCAACAGCAACTTCAGTAGCACTTCCCTGACTGGCATGACGTTTCAGGACTGCGACTTCAGCGGCGCCTCGTTCACCGACACTTGCTTAGACAAATGCACGTTTATCAGTTGTTGCGCGGGCCATTCCAATTGGCGACGGGCGACTTTGGTCCAGTCGACGTTCATGTCTTCGGATCTCAGCCGTAGCGACTTCAGCAAGACGCGCTTCACCCAAACGACAGCCATGCGCTGCGTCCTGGCCTGCGCCGTCCTGCGTGACGCTACCCTGTCACAAAGCGCCATCATGGACTGCGACCTGGCCACCCTCGTGCTCGACGGCGCGACCCTCACGAACGCAGCCATTACCCAGGCCGATCTGCGCAGTGCAAGTCTCACCGGCATGCGATGCGACACCATCCTGTTTGCGGAATGCGATCTCTCCGAGCGGGACCTCACAGGCCTCACGCTGACGCGCGCGAACTTGAGCGGCGCCAAGCTGAACGACGCCAATTTGTCCGGTGTAGACCTCTCCGGCTCGATACTGCCAGGCGCCATCCTCGTCGGTGCAGATCTCTCGGGCGCCAACGCCTCTAATACACTGTTTGACAAGGCCGACTTGCGAGCGGCCAACTTGCGAAGCGCCAATTTGAAGCAATGCATCTTTCTGGAAGCGCGCCTTGACGGCTGCGATCTCACGAAGACAACACTGGAGATGGCCGTATTCACGCGTGCGTCCGCCAAGGCCGTCTCATTCCGCGGTGCCGACATGCCCTATGCGCTAATGCAACATGCCAAGGTCGACGGCAGCGACTTTTCCGGCACACGGTTTCTACGCACCGATTTTCACTGTGCATCGACGGAAGGCAGCCTGTTCGTGGGCACGCGTGGTAGCGCCCTGCCAACGATACCTGAACGCGCCGTCGCCGAACTGTACGACGCCAGCTCCGTGATTCCCTTCAATAGAGAGTTCTGAACCATGTCCTTCGTCAATGCCAACGGTCCGATGTCAGCGCAAGATCTCGGCTTTCCTGACGTATGCAACACACCGGTCGGTCCCGCCGTCGCGCCGAGCCCCTATCCAAATATCAATCTGAACACGTTGGGCATGCCCACCCAATCTCGTTGCCTGCTCATGTGTATGCCGGCGCACAACATGACGACGGTGCGAGCATCATCCACGGGCGACAACGCGGGTGTGGCCCTCGGCGTCATGTCTGGCACCGTCATGGGTCCAGGCCGCGCCATGAAGGGATCTACTAACTTGTTTATCGGTGGCCCGCCGGCAACCAAGATGGCGATGCCAACCAAGCAGAATGGTTCCAACCCAAACACATTCGGACTGTCGATATCTCCGTCCCAAACACGATTCATGGCGCTGCGCTAAAGCGCAGATAGCGGAATAATGGAGGATACTATGCCGGATGCCTACGCCCGATTTTTCGTCCCCGAAACACCAAACTCTCCCCTGACGAGCTCGAGCTATCTGCGCCTCGGCGCATATTCGGTCGGCGAGGAGGAGATTGTCACCGATCTCACCACGACTAGCGACAAAACTTCAACCACACACGAAACCGACCACGCTGGTATACTTGCCTTCACCAAGAAGGACTTCCAGGTAACCGCTGATGGCGCTGCACTCATGAAAATTGGTCGCGGTCACACGACCGAGGTCAGGAACGGCGACGCCAAATATACGGTCTCAAACGGCAACTATGACATTTCGGCGCAGAACGACGTATCGATCAGCGCCGGTGGCGACGGCAGCGCAGGCGACATCAGCACGACGGCGTTGAACTACAAGCAGACCGCCAAGGGCGACTCCTCGGAGATCACTCATGGCAACTCGAAACGGATCACGCGCGGCTCGGCTATGGAAATCTATGGGGGCGCCAAAGTCACCTGCGTGGCGGGCGCGTGCGTTACCGCGGCTATGGGCCTCAGCGTAGCAGGGTTTCTCGGCGCCGCGATCTCAATCCGGCATGGCTACAACCTTTCAATCAGCCGTGGCGGCAACTGCTCGATCAGATTCCTCTTTGCAAATACGCTCACGGTCGGCAACGAATTCAACAAAGTCACTGGAAATGTTACCAGGATCATCGGTGGATACAACGTGCAGGTCACTGATTCTGATATCCGCTACGTCAAGGAGACCTATCTCAAGGTGGTGGACGATGCTGACGTGAAAAAGGTCAAGCTCGACGGCACGTGGTGCGAAACGCGCGTGCAGGTCGCAGACGCACAAGTGCAACGTAGCGAATTGAGCTCCGATGAGCACCAGGTTGTCAACAGAGTGTGCGATGTCGAGAGCGCGACCGGCGGGTATAAGACTCAAAACTGGCGTACGATGCTGTACCTTTAGCCAGCAGGAGTTGGAAAATTACAATGGCCTTCCGCTCCGCAAACGCTGACCTCTTGGCAACAACCGAGCGCCTGCTTGGCTCGGGCCATCACACTGCCCGCGTCGTGGCAGTCGATGAAAATGGCGTAGCCTTGGAGGTGGAAGTCGCCGGCGCCCGTCATACGGCGACGATGGCTTTCGGCTGCCTAGTTCGGCCGATTACTCAGGACCTCGTGTTGGTTTTCAGCGATGCGGGGCAAGTCTTCGTTCTGGCCGTGCTCGAGCGGAGGACGTCAAGTTGCGGAATCATTGCTTTGCCTTCTGGAGGCAATATATCGATCGAGGGCAACACCATCGCCATCGCCGGGCGTCAGCGAATGTCCCTGCGCGCCGACACTATCGATCTGCAGACTGAACTGTTTGCCGTGCTTGCGGACAAGGCCACCTGGATTGGCAGGCTCTTTAGTTTGATTGCGGATCGTTTCCGCAGCGTGACACGCATCCAGGATGCGAGCGCCGATTCGCTTACGGTAAAAGCAGGCGAACGGATCGCCATCATCGACCGTATCGACTCGCTGCAGACCGAAACCCAGGCAGTTAACGTGACCGGCATTGCCTCCGAGACGGCGCACAGCAAGGTCATTACCGTGACCGAGGATCTCCGCCTCGACGGCAAACGGGTGACGGTCGCATAGCGAGCATGCTGACCAGTAGCTTTCCGGCGCCGACTGGGCAAGACCGCCTTAGAGCGGCGCAGGAGTTCATTGCCGCCAACCGTCTCGATGATGCGGAGGCGCTGCTGAACGATGTCAGTATCATAACGAACGATCCGGATGTGCTCAATGCAAAGGCAACACTGGCGCTCGCGCGTCGCCGGATCGAGCTTGCGTTCGAGATGCTGGCGGAAGCGGCAACTCTCTATCCTGAGCACGCTGGGCTCGTTACTAATCTCGGCACCGCTCATGAATTGCTCGGTCGCTTCGACGAGGCAGTGATCTGTCTGGAACGCGCGGCGGCGCTCGTCCCGTACAACGAAGACATCAAGCTCGCCCTCGCTCATGCTCTGCTGTGCCGAGGCGACATTGCGCAAGCGCGCGTGATCACGCAGGCGACTCTAAAACGCGAGCCTGCCAATGCGCGGGCCTTCCTCCAACTTGGAGCCATCGATCTCGCCTTGCGTGACTGCGCGTCGGCTGAGACTGCCTTTCTTCGTGCCCTGGAACTTGCCCCGGACGATCCCGATACGCTGCGCAACTTGTCGGTACTCATGCTTGAACGGAGCCGCTTCGACGAAGCGATGAATTTTGCGGAACGCGCGCATTTACGAGCCCCGCTCGATACGGCCGGGCTTCTGCATCTGGCCTATTGCCGGGCCGCGGCCGGACTCTGGCCGCAAGCAGAGGTCGCTTGCCGGAAGTTGCTTGCCTATGCGCCGACGCATCTTGGCGCACGCGAAATCCTGGCCCGTGCCACGATCGCCAACGGCGAGGTGGATCGGGGCATTGCAGAGCTCACGCAGTTCGTACGCACCCGCAAATCCGATCTTTCCGCCGCCATTGTTCTGGCGCGCACCCTGCAGCTTGTCGGCCGGTTTGGCGACGCCCTCACGCTTGCCAGCCACGTCGCGCGCACGCGCCCCGACGATGAAACGGCAATGTGCCTCAAGACGACCCTTGAACTGACGCTCGGTCGCTTCCCGACGCCCGAGCCGATCGCCTTGCCTCTTGCGACGCCGGTTTTTGTGCCGCCGACAACTTGCGTACTCGAATTCGTGGCGCTCGCTCGTCTTTTGCGACTACTGGCAAGCCAGCAAGTTGTACGAGTCATCGCGGAGCCACATTATCAGGCAATTCTTGCTAGCCTAGCTGAGCAGGTCATTTTAGAGGAGCCAAAGTCTGGGCTCTCCACCACCCCGCTTCAATCGTTGATGCGCATACTGGCGGTCGATGCTCGCAACATTGCCGATGACATCCCTTATCTGCGACCGGATTCAGAGCTTTTTGCCAAATGGCGCAACGCTCTGGCCGGGTTTGCACGACCGTTGGTCGGCATCGTCTGGGACGGTGGTGTTCTCGGTCTATCCATGGAACAGATCGCCGCTACGCTCCCCGCCTCAATCACGCCGGTCAGTTTGATGACCGACGCGGAACGGCACGACATGAAGCGATGGTGTCGCCCCATCGATGCTGGTGCGCACGTTGACAGCCCAGCCGAATTAATCGCAGCGATCGCTAATCTCGACGCGGTGGTCGGACCCGACAGCTTCGCGGTCCACATTGCGGGGGCGCTCGGGATTCCCGGCGTCGTCTTCGTGCCAAACGGCTACCCTTGGTACTGGGCCCAGGACAACGGAACGCCGCTCTGGTACCCATTATTCGAAGTAGTTGTGCAGGAAGGGCTCGGGAATTGGTCGGGAGCGATCGATGAAGGTCGGCGCCGGCTCGCCGCGCTACTGAACGCGGCCGCCATCGATTGAACGGCTTGCGCGGATGCCCGAGAATCTAAAGTCTGGATCTGGGCCCAGCACGATCGGTTGCTTCCGAACTGCCCAGCCTCGCGCCTGAAGCGCGTTGAGATTAGGAGAACCCGTCCTCGCGCTTTAGGCTGTTGTTTGCATGATCTCCGCGCACAAACGTTCCGCGTTTGTCGCGAGGGAAACCGCTCCACACCTTGACCTAACGCGGCCCTTCGGTTCCGGATTATGCTCGCTGCCGCATTCGCACTCCAAAGTGAATGACTTGGCCTTGACCTCTTTCTTCTGGGCGAACCCGTGATCAGCTGGCACTCAGCAAAAAAGACAGACGCCGGTCGCGACCCGCCGTTCCGCAGTGATGGGTGAGAGCCCATTAGCGAACCTTCTGCCGGGCCAGTCTGTCTACGCAGGCTCTCATATCGGAGTTACGCGCTTGCGGATTGGTGTTTACAAGACACAAAAGGTGACCTCTGCTTTCGGTTTGAGAGCTGAGCTGTGCCGATCATGCGCGGTATGGCGCATTGGCTGAATATGCTCAAGGCCGACAAGCGGGCAATCTTTGCCGCTCTTTCGAAGGCGAGCGAAGCAGTGTCTTTCCCCACGACAACTGGCAAGACGGGAACTAGTCTTACTGAGTCAGAGTGCCGCGGCCGCTGCCGAGAAGGATCATATATTTGAGAAGACTCATCTTTTCAGCATGGGAGAGGCTGAGATGGGTCTAGCAAAATCGGGGGACGTAGCGTCGCGGTTTTCGGCGTATGTTGAGGGTCTTACGAGTGGGATCGGGCGCGCGGACCGAGCCAAACCGCTTCGCGATTACTGCACCGGTCTGATGATGCCTTGCGATCGCAAGAGCGTCGAGCCGATGGCGGCGATCACGGCTCCTGAGCGGACAGCAGCGCAACACCAGTCGTTGTTGCATTTTGTCGGTCAAGGCGACTGGTCGGACCAGCAAGTGTTGGCCAAGGTCCGTGAGTTGGTGCTGCCGAGCATCGAACGCCACGGAGAGATCGAAGCTTGGATCATCGATGATACGGGCTTTCCAAAGAAGGGGCGGCACATTCGGTCGGGGTTGCACGGCAATATTGCGGCCAACTGGGCAAGCAAGACAATTGTCAAGTCGCCGTGACCCTTTCGATTGCCAACCATCATGCGAGCCTGCCGGTAGCGTATCGCCTTTATCTACCGACGGAGTGGGCGACCGACCGTCCGCGTCGGCGCAAAGCCGGTGTGCCCAAGGAGATCACCTTCAAAACCAAGCCGGCCATCGCGCTTGAGCAATTGCACTGGGCCTGTGCAGGGGGCTTGCCGCGAGGCGTAGTGCTGATGGACGCCGGCTATGGCGCTGATACCGATCTGCGTACGAGTATCACAGATCTCGGCTTGAACTATGTGGCCGGCATCCAGCCACAAACGTCCGTATGGCGCCCTGGCACTGGGCCGCGGGCGCCGAAGAAGTGGTCGGGGAGCGGGCGACCTCCGAAGTTGCTGCGACGCGATGGCAAGCATCAACCGATCTCAGTTAAGAAGCTTGCGATTGGCCTGCCAATCGATGCTTGGCGCAAGATCACGTGGCGTGAGGGGACGGCAGAACGCTTATCCTCGCGCTTTGCCCGTGTGCGCATCCGTGCGGCACATCGAGATTACTGCCTCGCCGAAAGCCGGCCGGAGGAATGGCTGCTGATCGAGTGGCCGGAGGGCGAGGAAGCACCGACCAAATATTGGTTCTCGACGCTTCCGGCGAACATTGGATTCCGTCAGCTGGTCGACACTGCCAAGCTGCGCTGGCGCATTGAGCGCGATTACCACGAACTCAAACAGGAGATCGGCCTTGGCTACTTCGAGGGGCGAGGCTGGCGTGGCTTCCACCATCACGCAACGCTGTGCATCGCGGCCTACGGATTCCTGGTCTCCGAGCGGGAGACGATTTCCCCCTCACCAACACGTTCCGTGGGGCTTTTCGAAGAAATTACAATTCCCGAAACTTATCGCCCGAGGGGGGCCGCCATTGCGGCCTGAACGACACGTTCCAAATTCGATCGCGACCGTTCGGCGAAGATTGAGCGCCGCTCTCGCGTCCACACTATCTCGATGCCCTTGTTGCATCAGGGCAGTCTCAAGTCAAAGCAGCTATCGAAATTTATGACGCAGTAAGACTAGGGCATTTTTCTTCCGCAACCTGGGAAGTTGCCCGACTAGGAAACCTATTTCGCGAGACTGAGGCGAGCCCATTCGATCGCCGGCCTACTGCGCATGAAGAATGGAAGGTTCAGGTCGGCGCACAATTGTGACACGCTCGCTTCAACCTCTTTAGCTTCAAACACCTTCCAAACCTTTTCGTTTTCGTCAAAGTCCATCTTTTTCAGTGTGAAGGGATAGTTTGCAGACGCATCCCGGAACACGCGTTTATCCAGCTTCCCGGCTTGGTCCGCGTACCAGACTTCTCCAACAACAATGTCCGCACGTGTTTGCACGAGCTTGACTATCTCGAGGTACTCCTCGACCGGTACGTTTGGAAGAAATGGGCGCAGAGCCAGTACGCTAATAAGTCCGTTGGCTTTGAAGCGGCCCAATTGCGCAATCCGTTCATATGGAGATGGGATAGGACGCGGTTCAAGATGCGGATGATGAAGCTGTGCAACACTCACGTAGCCGAAGACTCGCCGGCCTTTCGATCTGCAGCGGTCACTTATGTCTTTTAGTTCGCGCAGATGGTCCTCATTGAAGGGAGCCCGGGTCGTAAAGAGGAGATCGACGCCGAATTGGAGAAGAGCTCGAAGCAAAGCTAGTCCCATCTCCGCTCGCGGAGGGCAAAACGAATCGGTGTCGCCGCTTATGTAGATAATATCGTACGGCTCACGAACCGACTTGATCCATTCGATGATCTCGGGGATCTTCAGGGCAGCGTACTTCAGGAAGCCGGCCTCGACATAGCAAAACGGGCACCGATAGACACAATATCGACGTTGAGTCAGCGGACCCAACGAAACCATTATCCGCCGGTCCCGCACGTCAAAGGGCCGTTCATGCGGTCGGTGTAACATGTTCCGCTCCCGTCGATGTTCGAGATAAGCTGCGTAGCCGACTTTCCGTCACCTGCGAATTCTTGTAGTTGCCTAGCCAGAAGAGCCTACAAACGCCTCTCTCCACTCGTTGTGTTGGAGCCCGCCCCGTCATTCGTCATGATACGCACAGGTCGTGTGGGGGAGGCACGATTGAAAGTAGGATGGCGCGGACAAGCTGCATGGTGGCGGAAATAATCAAGTTAACAACTTTCGCTGTGCAGTTGACACGATGGTTCCGGACTAGGCACAGAGCGCAATGATTTCCGGCTCAAGGCAAAACGCGCTGAAAGCTCTTGATTCAGCGCTTGCGCTCCACACTTAAAAGGCTGATCCGATTGGCGCGATTGCGCCTCGGTAACACCGTCGCTTATGTCCATTTCAACAGCGACATTTCAGCCGAGAATCCTGGTCCGAACGCAGCCAAGATCCCGTACGATCCTGAAGCCTGGGGCTCGTGCCCAAGCACGTAGTCTAGCACGAACAATACAGTTGCGCTGGACATGTTTCCATAACGTCGAAGAGTTTCGTAGCTGGAAAAGAAGTCCTTGGATGGCCTCCCAAGGCCTTGCTCGAAAACCTCCAATATTTTTCTTCCGCCCGGATGGAAGACCAAGCTCTTCACCTGACTAAGATGAATTTTATCCTCCGCTAGCAACGATGCCAGCGCATGCGGCATCAGTTCCCGCACCATTGATGGTATCCGTTCTGAGACGACGATCTCAAATCCAGAATCGCCGAACTGCCAGCCCATTAGAGAAGTCGAGTCAGGGTAAAGCAGACTGCTGCTTTTGACGATTTCCAATTTACCTGCACAGCTTTCAGCTGGGGCGACGAGAAGCGTGGCAGCGCCATCACCAAAAAGGCTCGTAGCGACGACGTTCTTAGGGGTGAGATCATTCGGCTGAAACGTCAGCGACGTCAGCTCTACCGTAACGACTAGAATACGTCCCTTTGTTGCCCGACAAATTGCTCCTGCCAAACCGATTCCCGATGCCCCACCCGCACATCCCAGGCCAAAGACCGGCGTCCGTTTCACATCTCTTCGCAAACCCAATTTTGAGATCAGATCCACGTCGATGCTAGGGGTTGCTATCCCTGTCGTAGAAACGAAAACGATCCGATCGACCTCTTCTGGCTTGACGTCTGCACGTTCGAGACAGCGAGCGGTCGCTTCACATGCGAGCTCTTTGGCCCACGCCAGATATGCTTCGTTTGTCTCACCTATGCGATCTCGCTCAGAAACCATTCGGGCGTGACGCACACGAACCGCTCATCGACAAGCGTATGATCGAAGACTGTGAGATATTTTCCCAGCGTATCTGTCTTAGATCGGAAGTGTCGGCCAGCTAGTCTCTTGGCCTCGCTCTGCGAGAGGCGAAATGGCGGTAACGCCGTCCCAACAGCCAAAATCCTAGACATCAGTTCCCCTTGGTGATCGGCGATGGGTTCGAGTCAGGATGTCCGGGCGGAACGGGAAAGAGGACGCGATGGAATCAGCGCGATGCGGGCGATCTGTTCAGCGGGAACTTTCATTCTTTTCTGAGCCAGTGTTGAATTTGGCTTTCGTGCCGGTGTGCCGATCACGGTTGCCACGTGTGCATCTCTCCATCAACTGCCAAGGCTGGTAGTGGACTCAAGTCGCAACGCTTTGCTTGAGGAGTTGGCATCCGGCGTTGGCACCTAGCACGTTTGGATTATTCGGCCCGGCCAGCGTCCGGGCAATTTCAAGCTCTCTTTGTAGCTACGGGATAGCTCCATCGGCTTGAGACTCTTTGCGCCGTCGGAGACCCGCCGAAAGTCCATTGGTAGGGCGGGCAGGCCTTTCAGCGAACCGGGCTGCAGAGCCTGTCAACGCTGAACTCGCGAACCAATAAATTGCCGGCAGTTGCGCTGCTCAGGGACGAGGGTGATGGATAAGATAAAGGTCATCGCCAATCCACTGCGCCGTGTAGAGCTCGCCCCTAATGGCAAACCTTGTCGTTGACGCAGAATCGTTCGGCACGAGTTGCCATTGGCGCAGTTCAATATAGAGACCATCGGGAACGAGTTGGTCACCATCCTGAAAATCCAACGCAACGGCGTATCCGAAGTCTGGCAGGTCGTGCTGCCCTGCCAAACCGCCATGCGCGGAAGACGATGCCCTAGCTGCGGACGATGCCGCTCCCACAGATCGCGGGACCGGTTCGAGGCGCACCTGCACTGATCCATGGTGTTCAGGCTGCGGAATCAGAATAATTTCAATACCTAGCGGATTAGTTGGTGTCACCACCTCGCGTCTTCCTGCCCAGTGCGCGGTATAGGGCAGACCGTGGATGCAGAAATTTGTCGGCTGGAATGGCCTCGGCAGGAGCCTGTCTCTATCAAGTGCGCGGATCAGCACGCCCGGGGCCGTTTAGGTACCGTGCTGCCAGCTCAAACCGACGATATGTCCGAAATCCTCAACTAGCCGGCGACCGCCGAAGCTCGAGGACGCCTCCGCAGCAGCGGCAGATGACGATGGTCCGGCGGGGGGAGGCCACGGCGGCACCGCAACATCAACGTGTCCGCCAGATTGAGGAAGTGCCGGCGATGCGCCATGCTGTGAAGGGGTTGCCATGCTTTCCAGAAATGGCCTCACCAGTTCATAGTCCTCCTCCCTCAAGACGAAGGCCTCTGGCGACCCCGCGACCTCGGGCGACACACCGGGCACCGCCGAACCGCCGTACCCGGAGGCCGACTCCCCAGGCCTCGCAGCCGACAATGGCCCAAAGACATCCGCCACAGGCGCACCTTGACCATCCTCACGCGGCTCTGACGTCGCGGACGCATACGACGCAGTAGTGACGTGAGTGCGTGCCCCGGCGCTCGGGTCCTCGCGTTCGCGGTATGCCTCTCGAAGGTACCTCAACGCGGACATGATCTTGGGGGCATAAGCCCTGTACTCTTTAACATCCTGCGTCAACGTATCGTCGTGAAGGCGGCCAGCCATTGGCTCCATTTTGCGCTCTTGGAGCCAATCACTGAACCCGCGAAGAACTGACGCGTAATCGCTGACAGTGGTCGGCTGCAGAGGCGAGGGTGCCCTCCTCCTCAAGTACGAAATAAGGCTCTCGTCCTCGGCACACTTTGCTTTGAGATGATCGCCGGACTTGGCGGTGCGGCGACCCACCGGTGTTCCAGCAACGACCTCTCGAAGGCGCGTCAGCGCTCTTTCGAGCGTAAGGACCTCCTCCTCAAAAAGTCGTAGCTCCCTTGTATAGGCCTGCACATCGGCATTCAGTTGGTTAAGCCGATTGGCCATTGGCGGCCTTCCGGACTTGCGAAGCCATCCGCTAAACCTTCGCGCCGCGTTTGCCGTCCATCGCACGTAATTCCCGGCGAGGTCACTCCTTTTGGCTTCCGTTTCGAAGCGGGAAATAAGTGCCTCGTCGATGTCGAAGTCGAGCGTCTCATGTTGGTCAGAGGGCCTGTCTTGCGAGCCATGCCTTTGCTTTTTTGTGTGGCGGACTATCCGTCATGGTTCATCTCCGAGCCAGAATGTACTCCGCACCCTACCCCTGTTGGAGCATCTCAAAAGCAAGCGCCGCGCCAACGGAATCAACGCAAATTCTCAAGCTTGAAGGTTCGCACGCGACAACCGGTCTCCGGTGTTTAACTCCGACATGCCTTGCACCACCGTCAGAAGCAGCACACGTTCAGCTGTCGTTCGCGCGCGAACAGTTTCAGTTCTGCGCGCTAGCCGCATCAACTGCCGAAAACGGAACTGAACTAACCTCAATCAAAACCGTTCAGTCTGGATTGAAGAGAATGCAGATGGCCGTAAACGAACGAGGCGTGTTCGTCGGCATTGATGAAATCGCCCGTCGAGGCTTGCCATGCGTGCTGCACGACCAGTTCGAAATCACTTGCCGAACCAAACGCAAAAGCCCCGAAGCGACGCTACCCCTGGCTACAAACGTTAAGGCCGCGCGACCAACGACTTGAGCCCGACCGCAACCATCGCCGCGCTCGTCTTTTACCGTCCTCAGCCCTGGCACGGGCAAGGCGCCCCCAAAAGGGCGGAGCCCGAGCCGAGCTGGAACAGCTATCGCCGCCGCAGCGCGGCGCTGGCGGAAGCCGTTCACCACTTGTCTTCGCCTGTGGTACTGCCGGGAATGTGCTCCCATTTCACTTCCTTGTAGGTGAACGACCAGTCCTCCATGTTCTGAAAGAAGTTATTCTGCGGATTGATCGTCAGTGGCACAAAGGCCTTGCCTTCGATCAAGGTCGCGTCCTTCCAGGTCGTTTTGAAGAAGTTTTGCGGCTTCGGCATCCCCGCTGGATCGGCGCGGTAGAACTCGCACACGACCTCTTCAAGCACCTCGTTTGTTGCCAGTGCCTGCCAGAGCAGCGGCGAGGCACGATCGAAAAACTTGGTGAAGACCACCGGCTGATAATTGCGCGTGCCGGTGGCGACACCGCTCGTCATATCGCGCGGAACAGTGATTCCACTGCTGAACGCAACAACGGTGATCTTTGACTGGTTGTCGGAGTGCTTGGCGACCTGCCCGATGCTATCCGGCTTGGACGCATCTTGGGAGATGTCGCCCTGCTTCTTGCCTTTGATCGTTATATAAGCTTCAAGGGACACTTTTCGCCTCCATTGTCTGGCATGCTCCCGACCGAGCTGATACGGCGGACATCGCAACATCCGTGCCAAAGGGCGTCGGCAAAGGGATCGTTTTTACTGCCGGCCTGGATGATGGCTCACACAACGCTGGCAGATGTCCGCGCACAGCCCCGTCAAGGGAAGTCGTCTGCGCAAGTCCAGCGATCTTTCACGGCATAACAGAGCCGCCTACTGACTCCAGCCGGCACTCGACATCCAGAAACGCACGCGTGGCAAGGTCGAGCACAGCCTGCCCCGACACTCGGTAGCCGGCGCGATTGTCAACCAGGGCATTGCCCCGAATTGCGTAGACGACCACCGTACGAGGGCCGCGTTGTCGCTGTTCCAGATGCTGGGTAGATAGCCGCAGACGTAATTCACGTCCGTCGCGAAGCAATAGCGAACGTATGCCATCGGACGATGGCGCTGGCACGTTAATCGTCGGTGTTGGCAGGATGGTTGCGCGCGCTACATTGGCGACCGCTTCCACCAACGGGTCGATCTCGCGGGTCGCGGGTCGCCAGACGGTCATAAAGCGCTAGGAGATGAGTAACTCAGGCAGGCCCATCGTAGATCTCGAAAAAGGTACCAGATTGCGACTTGATGCGATTGAACAAGTGCGTTTCGGAGGTCACCACGCCCTTCATGTCAGGATTGTGCACTGCGCCGACCACCACCGGCCGGTCAATATCGCCGTTCATGTAGCCAACCAAAACTTCCGTCCCGGCGACCAGGGGAAAATGGAGCCCGGTTTCACTCGGGCCAACATAAGGCTCGAGCTTCCTCACGTAGTCGCTACCACGCCCTTTTGGCGCTGCTTCGTCGGCGAACGTAAATTGTAGCTTGTAGCGGCCCTGGTCGTCGATTTCCGCCCGCTCGTTCCATGCTTCTCCGTCGATCCTGGCACTGTAGAGGCCGACGCCCGGCGGCACAGGCGTCATCGCGACTGGACGGTAAGGTACGTCCGACCGGATGCAGTGGACCATGTTGTAGTAGGCCCGCCCGTTCCGGGGCAAGGCGTTGAACCCGGTCGGGGCCGGCCTATAGGCCGAGTGATCCGCGGCGACGACGAGATATTCGCCATCGAACCGTGGATGGCCCTGGAGTTCGAAAATGCCCCCTGCGCGGAGCTGCGGCGCGTCGCTATGGGCGATGTACATCGTCTGACTGGCGCCGATTTGCTCCGCACGGATCTTGGCGAGCGTGATCGCTTCTCCTTCGGAAGCAAAATGTCCGCCGAACCGTTCGGCTTTTCCCAAATAGCCATTGCCTTGTCCGACCTCTTTATCCGCGGATATGACGGACGGCACCGTTTCGTTGTAATCGCGGAGCCCGATCGTCTTTGTCGAGAGAACGCAGCGTTCCCGGACAGACAGAATTGCGCTTTCGTCGACGCGGCGGGATGCGCGGCGGTCGCGTTGGTGCGAATAGAGGATAGCCGCGCCGCTGCCGAACTTGATCTTGGGAAATGCCAGGTTCTTGTCGCCAAAGACAACGGTCTCACCGTCGTCTTCCTGTTTGAAAAAATAGAAAATTCCGTTCCGTTCGCAAAGGCGCGAAATGAAATTGAAATCACTTTCATTGTACTGCGCGACATAATTTCGCTTTGGATAGCTATCCAGATTGTACTCGGCCGGAATGCTAATGGCTGCCCTGTTCAGCTCTTCTTTGACGATGTCATCCACGCTGACTGGTTGGCCAGGGCCATAAACGCGGCTCGCTATGGATAGTTCGGTAACCGAGAAGCGCGGGCGTAGAACAAACTGAAGCACCCGCAGGTCAGTTACCGTCGGGTCCAGTTCTTCTACCTGGGCGCAGAGGCCCGATGCAATCCATCGCCCGCATGCGGTTTTGACCGTCAGCCTGGCGCGTTCACCAATCATTGAGCCGATATCAGCATCGCTCGATGACGTGGCATAAACCAGGTAGCTGAACGGCAGGGAAATGCACTCTGTGCCTTCGAAGCCTTGCACGTCGAGCTTGAGCTCTGGCTGACGGAGAATGTCCAGACTCATGCTGAGATTGTAGTCGGTCATCGGTACCATACCACGTCGAACGTCCGTAGAGCCAAGCAGCTTTTCTCAGTTGCCCCGGAGCGAGCTAACGTCAGAGACGACAAGCGTGTGCCCGCAATTCCCAAGCATGGGAATGTTCAAATAGTATCTTATTTCCTTACACGCTTTACGACAGCCGGATGGCGAGCACCGCCCCACAAGCGGTAAAACCAAGGCGGTTGGGTGAGACTCTGGACGAACTCACTGACCGTCTGGATGCGGTCACGGCGGTTGAGGGCAAGACCGGAGGCGAGTGCCCGCCATTGCGCTGTGGAAATGGTCGAAGGCGGTGCCGGTGTCAGATTATCGTAGAGCGCCTCATCGGCCGGCCGATGCGCATAGGGATGCATGCCGGTCAGGAGCAGATAGGCGACCACAGCGAGAGAATAGACATCATCGCTTTCCGCCCGCGGCTCACCCATCAGCATCTCCGGCGAAGCATAGGCCGGGGTCATGAGAGCGATCTGATCACCCCTTTCGGTTCGCGGCGCAGCCTCAAGCGTCAGCACCGCGCCAAAGTCCAGAATTTTGATTGCGCCGTCTGACGTCATAAAGATGTTGCCCGGTTTCAGGTCGCCATGGACAAGTCCGAAACGGTGTATATGGGCGAGCCCCTGCCCCGCAGCGCGGATGATACGAAAGGAAACAGCGGGTGAGAGCGGACGTCCCTGATTTTCAATCAGGATCTGCGCCAGCGACCGGCCCTTAAGAAACTCCATGACTAGGTAATGGTACTTGCCGTCGTAATCGGAATCATAAATACGCACCAAATTCCGGTGCACGACCATACGCAAAAGACGCGCCTCGCGATGCAGCAGCCCGATCAATTCCTGGCGCATCCTCGGATGCGGTCGGATAACCTTCACTGCCACGTCGGGGTTTGGTTCGCGCGCCCACAGACCAATCCGATCTGTCGCGCGATAAACGGTGCTGATGCCGCCGACGCCGATCACCTCCACCAGGTCGAAACGGCCGCCGAGTACGTATCCCAAGGGCGCGACCGACCCCACCGAAGATGGGTTCAAAGTGCATCCTCGCTCAAGCAGACGGCGATCGCCCGGACATCACTGGTTATTCCACGCCCGCCGTCCCAGAGCAGGAAGAACGCCGAGGTCGCGGTATCGATTCCAAATCGCAATGGCGAGCAGTAGCCCGACGGCCAGGGATCGCCTTGCGCCAGGTACGATGCCGCCAAGGGCTCGTTCAGCCGCTGATGCCTCGACCCGACGAGGCACCAACGGCCAGACTCCTCCAGCAGATACAAAAGAGAACTCCGACGCCCGCTGTTCATAGGCTATCCGGGCACCGGAACGAGCGAAGGACGCTCAGGCTGAACGGATTGCTGACACTTGCTGCGCGCAGTTCGTAGGTCACGTTGGTCCCGTCCGGCTTACCGATCGTCACGGCAAACCGATCCGAAGCGCCGCCTGAGGCCAGTTGTGACGCGTCGAGCAGCCGGAACAGTGCCCAAGGGCCTGACCGTTCGATCCTCTCCTCGGTTTTGTCCGCCGCGGTGAGCGTAATGGCGGCAATACTTGCATCGGTTCGGGTCGGCCATTCGAGCTCGTAGGCACGCGGCGCCTCGTGACGATAGGTGATTTCCTTGCCGTCCAAGACAAACGTCGCGCCCATCAGTTTGGGGCTGAGATAGACTGGCTTGATGCTGAACTTCACTGCCGGTGCCGAACCGGGGCTGCTGAAGAACGCATTGCGGATCTCCCGCGCGCGCTGAAATTGCATCAATGCATCCGCGCGGATTGGTGCCTCTGCACCGTCGATGATCGCCGGTGCAAGGCCGGTCCGACGGTCGACGACCAGCGGCGAAAGGTATTTCTCAGAAAAGTCATCGACGATGCCGCCGGGACGAAAGAAATCGCCGAAGTCCTTGAGCGTCATGTCCTCGCTCGCCAATTCGAAAACTGGATAGCGCTGGAAAATGATACCCTGGCAGACCGGGACCACTTCGCGCGTCCAAACCGCATCGACATGGTCATGCGCCCGCTTGAGCAAGATGCTCCATGTCTGAGGCGCGATCTCGTTCATGATGGTGCGGATCGGCTCCGGTCGCAGCGCCGAGTCGGCGCGCAGGGCACCGAAAGCATCGTTGTTCGGATCCTTGGCGCGTCGCTGAACGAGCTGAAACGCGGCCTGGTTCGGATCCGGCGCTGTCGCGATGTTGGCCATCGCCACATAGAGACCGCCGAAGAGACCACGGATATGATCCATGCCCGTCGGTTGTCCAGAAGCCCCGCCTGTGGCCAGTTGGGCCAGAGGCCGGAACGCTTCGGTGATCCGCGTTCCCGGCCAAGGCGCATCGCCGAACGCAGCATGGAACAGAGCACCCGCGGCTTGATGGACGGCGACCGAGGAAGGGCCGCCGGCGGAGCCTGCATCTCCGGCCTTGACCAGGGTCTGCTCTCCTAACGGCAGCAGATTCGAATTGTCGTGCACTAGAGAAACGATCTGCTGCAGCGTGCTTTCCGAGCCGGCCAAGGCGCGCATGATCGCTGAGCCGCGTTGCAAATCGTCAAACTTGACAACGTGGATACTGCTCAGGACATTTGTCCAAACGCGGATATAATCGTTAACATACCGATCCATGACTTTGAGGGCGATCGGTTGAATATCTGCCGCGTCGAACGAGGCGCCGGAGAGTAGCCAGTCGGCGCTCTGCTCTGCTCGGACGATGAGCGGAAGGTTCGGCAGCACGAAATTGAGAAAACCCTCGCGCGTGAAGATGCCGGGGATCATGGCACCACCATTCGCATAAACCTGTTCCTGCTCGTCAATGGCGGGAAGGCCAATTTGGAAGGTGCGCATTTGGGTGATCTCAAGCTGCCCGGAACCCAGCAGACGAATAAAATCGACCGGCCGCAGGCGCGAGTTCTGCGCGCCTTCGCGTAGGAGGCGGGCATAGACCTGCTCGACGATAGGACGCTTGTTTAGCCGGGACCGCACCGCTCCCACGAATTGCTGGTCGACACTGATGGGTTTCGGCAGCAACTCGATAAGCCGCGTAAAATGCTGGTTCAGCTCGCCAGCCGACGTCGGATCGAGCGCAAATGTGCGCGCGATTTCATTGCGCGCCGCCTGTTCGACTTCGCCACGGTCAAAATGGCCCGGATCGCTCAGCATCCGATAGGTGCGGAACACCTCCTTGACCTGGTCCAGCAAAGCATCATTGCCGGCGCGCAACAGGGCATCGATGCGGACGGCGAGCCTGCCCGCGAAAACCGGCAGCAGGCGATTGAGCAGGATGCGGTCGTAGACATCTTGAGCAGCTGGCGCAAGCACGGGGGGCGCCGAGATGCCGAGATCATCAAGCCAGGCAAACCAGCCGTCTTCCCCAGCCACTAGACGTAGCCGGCGCGCGGCATTGAGTGTCGGCAGGATGGCCTTAAGGTCGAGCGGTCCGCGGCTTTCCAAAAGACGCGCCTCTGTAGTCTGCGCGGCCACTCTGGTTTGTTCGATACGCGCCTCGTTGCGGGTGAAGGCGCTATACCACAGAATGAACGCAGCCACCGTTAGCACCATTGCTACGATATGCCCACCGCCATGGACCAGAGCGAGCCGGCGCTCAAGTTTCGAATTTCGGCCGACTAATCCCTGCTCAGCGAAGATCACTTCGGTCAGCAACTGCTTGATAAAGAACCCCCTCCCCGGCTCGAGCGTCGGCATGCGCGGGGTCAAGTGCAGACCGAAGTTTCGGCCAATCGCATCGATCACGCGATCGATTGGCTTTCCCTCCTGTGTGCCGCTGGTGAAGTAGACGCCACGCAGCATCGGCTCTACATCGAAGCGATGCGATCGGAAGACCTCACCAAGGAAGCTAGCGATTTCGCTCCGGACACCCCAGAACTCCTTCGGAAACGCATACATGAGTCCCCGCCGGCTGAGATCGCGTTCGTCGTGCATGCGAAGGGGCAGTCTGGCCTCAAGACGCTCCGCAAGCTCCTGCATCTCCAAGCCCACGGCGTCGCCGATACGATCGCATGGCCCAAGAGGAAAGGTCTTGCCCCAGACTTGGGCACGGCCTTGATTGTCGAGATCGTCGAAATATTCTGTAAAGCCAGGCACCATATCGCATTTGGTAACCAGCACATAAACCGGAATGCGTATGCGAAAGGTCTTCAGCAGCTCCTGTATCCGCGAGCGAATGGCCTGGATGTGCTGCCGCCTCACCGGCTCGTCCCGCGATAAAAAATCGGCCAAGCTGACCGCAACCAGGATACCGTTGATGGGCCGCCGGCGCCGATGTGTCACGAGAAGATCGAGGAAGCCGCGCCAGGCCGCACGATCGACCTCGGTATCGACGTCCTGCGTCGTGTAACGGCTTGCCGTATCGATCAAGACTGCTTCATCTGTGAACCACCAGTCGCAGTTTCGTGTACCGCCAATGCCGGCGACCGGCTCGACTCCAAGCTGCCGGGAGAGCGGAAACTCGAGCCCAGAGCTGCGCAAAATCGTCGTTTTGCCCGCGCCCGGTGGGCCAATGATGATGTACCAGGGCAGTTCGAACAGATAACTTGGTCCGCGCTTGCCCGCGAATACCGTATCACGCAGGACCTTCAGTGCATCCTCGAAGCGCCTACGAATTAATTCGACTTCCTCCTTGCTGCTATTGCCGGCAGGTCCGATCAGGCCTTCGCTCTCCATGAGTGACTTGATGATGCGGCGGTTAGTGCGGCGCGCCAGCCAGTAACGAGCAAGCGTGACGAGCACGACTACGAGCAAGAGACTCGCGATCGCGCCGGCGCGAACGGTTGGCTGGTCGAGCAGACCCTGATCGAACACGACGAGATGAGGACCGCCGAACCAGATGAGCAGGCTGATCGCAAGCAAGCAGATGAGCGTGATGATACCTCGAACCGAGAAGAGTGCCGCCAAATGTGGGCCGAACACCTGCGCCTCCCTAAAGCCCTGAACGGCCGATCGACTCGAGCAACTGCTCGACATCCGCGGTTTGGTTTCCGAGGCGCCACCGGAAAACGATGTAGCCGATGAGCATCACAAAAGCGGCAATGGCGAAAACGGTCCACAAGGACCCGTAAGTGCGCAGCCCGGTGCGGGCTTTGACGCCACGCCATTCGCCGGACAGTTCTGCCGGCGGCGCGGTGGTGTATTTCCCCAAAAGGCGACGGACCTCCGAACGCAGGTCTTCAAGCCGCTCGCGCCCTCCATCCATGACGCGATATTTGCCTTCAAAGCCCATCAGCAAGCAGAGATTGATGAGTTTAAGCAGTGCGAGGTATTTGGTGGGCTCGGCCTGGACGCGCTCGACGATCTGGAAGACCTTTTCGCCGCCCCACGTCTCGTTGTGGAACTGGTTGAGCAGGCTATTGTCGCTCCAGGCGCTTTCACTGCCCCATGGCGTGGTCATCACCGCTTCGTCGACCAGCGCGCAGATGACGTAACGCGCAGCGCTCACATCGCTGCGACTGGCCTGGTTCTTGACGGCCCACTCTTCGAAGCGGCGAATTTGCTCGACAGTTCCACGACGCATCGCCGCTATATCTGCGGTCTCGACCATGCGAAGCTGTGCGACAATCAAAAAGATCGGTGTCGCGGCCGCAACCAAAGCGTCTTCCGGCGCCGTTGGCTCGAACAGACTTTGTGCGACAATTTCAGCATGGTTGGCGATCCGCACTTCGCCAGGTGCTGGTGATGGCGTGACGGGGAAGGCTGCTGCGGCGTCCTTGGACGGAACGCGAAGGGACGATTGCTCGCGTTGAATATGACGGGTCGGACCGAGCGGTCTGCGTCCAATGACTGTCGGCTCATCCATGTGTTTCAGCCTGGTGAGCCACACGTTCTCCGCGGACGGCCCAGAACTCGAGATGCAGATCCGGGTAGTCACCGCTGACGTGGAAAGCAAAGGCCGCCGAGCGCGGCATGGTGCGCCACAGCTCTACTGATTGATCGAGCTCGAAATAGACGGCGTTCTGGATGTAGGGTATCTGGCGCGGTGCCACGGGCAGCGCGCGAACAGGAATGCCCGGAAGCTGAAGATTGACGAGATCTCGAATCTGCTCGACCGAGCCTACCTTCATTTGAGCGGGAAGCTGGATGCGCAGCGTCTCGGTCGCTACACTCGCCACTGCTATAAGAACGAAGCGAGCATCCTGAAATATGGCGCGATCAGCAATGATAGCGATCCGTATGCCATAACCGCGATCCTGTAGCGGGAGTGAGATCGCGGCGCCTTGGATTACGACGGACAACAGCTCGCGCAGAATACGTACCAGAGCTGTGAAGCCGGGTTCGAGATCCTCGTGGCAATAGCCAGGCATATCTGCGGGTATACGGCGGTCACCGGCAAAACTCGAGAGCTGTCCCGCGAGGCCGAGCAGCGCGCGAAAGAGGGTTTCGGGATGATGCCCGCGTGTTGCTGCGAAATGGTCAAAAACGGCTTCGGCGCTGTTCACGATGGATAACGTGACAAGATCGATCAGCCCCGCGCCATCTGCCCTCACGCGGGATGGATCGGCGCGCGCAGCAAGAGCCTCAGCGCGGGTCCGAAGCAGCGACCTGACCTCGTTCAACAGCGCAATCAGGGGGTGGACCGCATGGATATCGAGGGCCGGCGGGAGGTAGGTCTTGGTCAACGTAATGGCGCCGGCCGAATCGATCTCGTGGATTCGACCAATAGGCATCGTAATCAGCTCGCCCTGCTCCTCAGCGTCGAACACAAGATGCGTTGTCAGCGCTGCAACATCGATATCGACGGGAGGCTTCTCAGGCGCAGTCGCATTCCGGACCTGAAGGACCTCTTGACGATGACGGCTCAAAGGTACGTCCCCGGGAGAGAGTTCATTGCCGGCGTGCCGGCGCCGCGCCACAGCGATCTTGACCGGCAAGTTCTTCGCCGCGGCTGGAGGTATTCGTCCAGGTGGAAGCTGACCGTGCTCAGGCAAGCGAAGCGCAGTACCGTCGGGCATAATGCCTTCGAATTCGGTAAGGACGACCTGCCCGAGCGCGAGGCAGCCACGATCGAAGGCGATCCTCCGAACACCCCAACCGTGACCGATCAGACCGGCGATACGATTCTCGAGCAGTTGCTCGACCCAGCGGTCGTATTGCTGCAGGTGCTGCGGCCGCACCAACATGCCTTCTGACCAGATCGGTTTACTCGCCCCAGACATCGCCATATCGCCTTGTGAACTCCAACAGCCGGCATCTGCTCAGAGCCTCGCCTCGATAACGACAGAGGCGATCAGAAGATCTTCCACCAGTTTTGGCTGGCTTCAACGCTGATCGCATGCGCCGTCAATTTCACCAAAATCGTGTTGTCTCGGTCAGGTTTGATTTCGGTCGTTGATCGCCATTGCGCTTCGTTACCCAGTCGGAAACCGGCGATCACGCCGATATAGCGAGTTTCAATGGGCGTATTGCGCTCGAAATCGTATTTCTCCCCAGGCTTGAGTTCAGTCTCGCGCTTAGCGACCAGATCAGGCCCGAGGCGTTTGGCGTCGCTATCGAACAGTTCGAAGAACTGCGCCCGGTCGAAATTAGTCGTCGACTTCAGCTCATAAATGCGCACGACAACAGGCGACGGCTCACCGCGCGCGTTCTGATTAACGAGCGGATCGCTGTGGATGACGAATTTGAGTGGCGTTGTCTTCAAGGCCTTATCGATCGAGCAGCTGGCTACCGCGGCGGCCGCCAGGAATGCTCCGCTAACGAGAGACAACCGCTGACGTTTTGTCGGCGGCACTATCATGACGCCTTCCGTTCGCTTGAGCCAAGTGCCGAGAGCCGCGTGTTGTAGGTTCGGGCAAACTCTTCTGCGATATAGGCGCGCGCAATCCGATCAATGTCATTGACCATGAATGCGTGCAGCGCAACAAACCGGTCCCACAGCTTGGCCTTGTTGATGCGGGTGCCGAAGAGACCTCTATTGGCGCCATCACTCTCGATCCGTTGTGGACTCATATGCGTCAAGACATTGCTGACCGCCCCTCGCATCGCCGCTATGGCTGCGACCTCGTGGGCCTTGATTTCGCAGAACCCTTCACGGACTGATTGGGAAAGCGGGAGTAAAGCATGATCCTTCGCAAGCGCCTCGCGCAGTGCGCTATGACCGCTCTTCATGCATTTGAATGCATTGTTGTTGCCAGCGCGTCCTCGTGCCGCCTCAATGTGAAGTTCGTTCTTGATTTTAGTCCACGCAGCCAGAGTCGATTGCAGACCGTTGGCCGTTTCGGCGATCGCGCGGCCGAGTTCAGCAAGGAGCTCCTGGCGCTGTGCCAACGGCAGACACCCCGGATCGACCCCCAATGCGTTCCAGAGCTCCTGCAGTTCATCCGATTCTGCCGGCGATGACGCGGGGGAAAGTGAGGCTGCAAAACACGTTGTGTCGTGAACCTCTGGAGCGTCGATCAGCCTTCCAGCAACTTGCTCGTTTATGACTGCCGACGCATCAAGCCTGCGCTCTTCGGGACGGTCATCCGATGCACCGGGAGCGCTCAGTGGTCCACGATCGGCAGAAGCGGAATTGATCGGATTGGACGCGACCTGAAGCGGGGCGCTTGGTGCGTCGAGGCGCGAATTTGCCTCCAATGCCGGCGCAGGCGGCGGCCCTCTGAATGAGCCCCCTTCCGGCAATAGATCGCCAATGTCAAGGTCCTCTGGAATAATCGGTGCAGGACGGCCATTCGCCGGTGCAGTCCAGCTTTCCTTGAGTAGTGTAGGCGGTCGATGCAATGGCTCGACAAATGAGGTCTCAGCCTGTGGCAACGGATGCGAAGGAGGTTCGCGCAGCCGCGCATGCAAGGAGGGCATCTCCGTGTCGGCCATGCTCGACACTTGCGCCATCCGAGGCAAGTCTGCGAGCAGATCTGGCTCGGCTGATCCCGCGTCCTTGGCGGGAACCTCGTCTTCAAGGAGACACAATAGATCGCGCACTTGTGGTGAAACGACCGCCTGTAGCCTCTCTTGCGCAGCTGGATGAGAGGACGACCGGCACCCGTCGATCGCGGTTGACGGATCGAGCGGAAGATCTGTATCTCTGCCCAACAGCCCGGGAGCCGTAAGGGGCACATCGGCCAGCTCCTGCGCGACTGAAGGCGACGGCACGGCCGGCGCAGCGCCACCGATGCGCACGGCGTTCGAACCTGTTAGCCCGAGCTGCTGACGTTTCTCGTCAGGATCGTACTCGATCATCACCGAGATGATGTAGCTTGCCATATATAATGTATCGCCATCGGCCAACGGCGCCGCGTTGCCGCGTCCCAACGGCGCGTCGATGGTGTTGACGTAGACGCCGTTAGTGCTGGTGTCCGTGACGGAGAATCCGAGACCGTTAAATGCGATCCGCGCATGGCGTGCCGAAAGAGTATTGGTTGGATCCGGAAGCTGCCAGCTGCAGCCAAGTCCCCGCCCGATGACGCCACCTTCCGGTCCGAACGTATGCATTGCGTTTCGGCCTAGGGCTTGCGCGTTCTCTCCGATAATTGCGAGTATGAGATGCATCCCATGCCTTGTTCGACTTCGCTTTTCAGCGCCGCTGCCTATGCGCCCGCCGGACCAGACTAGTGCGAGGCGCCAACGTAGCTACCTCCCTTCCACCATGTTGTGAGGTCGATCGACCGTTTCGCGCGCTCATTCGCTCTGGGGCATGGTGAAGGACGCACTGATTTTCCTCTCAGAAGCGCGCCACACCGGTGCAAGATAAGAGCATCACTCGTCCTGCGTGTTCTGCCGCACAAACTCTCTCTCAGTCTTTCGGCATCCTGTTAGCAACCGCTGTGCCAACGGCTCTCGCGAGCCAAACTATTGATTGGGCCTTGAAAACTAGGACGCCGCAGATCACGGCTGTTGTTCTGAACGTGACAGAGGCGCTATGGCTGTCAGATACTGGACAGGGGTCAACCTGGGGCCTCGCTCCGATATGACGCCTTTACTTCATCGCCGGCTTCGCCGATCCTTGCGGGCTCGGCAACGGCCACTTCGACGGCCGCTGGATGCCTGCGGCCTTGGTTCGTCCTTTCTGTGTGTCAAAGACGAAGGCTTGCCAGAAGCAAGCGCGCCGGACTTCAATACATCGAACCTGCCGAATGAACTTGCGACGACAATCACAACAGAACTGAGCTTTCTGTCGCCTCGAGAGGTTCTATCAACGTCGTCCAGCCCAATTCTCCTTCACCCAGAACCCATTCCGGCATCTCTCCCGCCGCCAGTTCCAGCTTGAGATCCCAGGCCAGCGGCTCGCGCAAGACGGCACTCATAAGACGGCAAAGGATGGCGTGGGTCTCGCGAGCGGGCTGCAGCGACAAAAATTGCTGCTTGCTGAGCGGACCGAGGCGAAGCCGAAATTTCCCCATAATGTCCGGCAACGTTTCGCCAGCAAGAGTATGAAAGCCGAGCTGAATACCGGGACTACCCAGACGCCACTGCGCTTCCGGCGGAATCTCGATTTCACGCCAAATGAATTCCTCAATCCGAGTCGGAATGCCCAAATGGTTGGAAATGACGCCGGCTACGAGCGGTGCCGATCGACTGTTCAAGGCAAGCTGACCTGCATGAGGCAGCAACCGGGCCCGCCATTCCCGGTCATCAGCTGTGTTTTCCGCGGGCATGAGCCCAAAAAGCGCACCGACCAGCACCGAGATCGCATCAGTTGCTCCCTCCTCGAAACGCAAATGGTGGCGATAGTACCTCCAAATTCGCAGCAGCAGGCTGATCAGACGGTGATTGAAAAAGTCGAAAAACTGGCCGAGCGCTCCAGTGCCGTCCCCATGCATGACGCGTTCGGTAAAAAAGGGAGGCAACGGCGAGGATGGGCCGTGCAGCCCCAGGAAATTGACAAACACCTCCAGCCGCTTGCCGGCCTTGACTTGGCTGATCTCCGCGATCTCTTCGGCGGGAAAGCCGAGCATTGGCGCCGCGCGGAAGCGCACGGCCTCGCGCCCGGGATCATCGGTGGATCCGATTGGTGGAGCATCGCTGAAGCGCCGTTCAAGAAGGGCTGCGAGAGAGAAAAATCCGTAAGTCGCGAGCTCCTTGACATCGTCGGGCGCGGTCAGAACGGCGTGATCTGTCCGATTCTCGCTGGCCATGTGTAGTGCGCGTTGCTCTCCGTGCCATGGATCGAAAACCCGTGCAGCATGTTGATGCCGGCGAAGGCGGCGAGGAAGCCGTCGAGTACCGAGCCCAATAGGAATAATTCGCCCTCACTGCCGATCTTGCTGTCGGCGACGGCCAATTCGATGTTGCGCATCCGGATCGGGGCGCCGCGCACCACATGATCGGTATCGGTGGTCACGACCCGGTCGAGGCCCTCGAGTAACAGCTCCAGGCGACGGCGCGCCTGACGGTCGTACACCGCTCGAAAATCGTAGCTGGAAATAACAGTCCGCAAGGCATCGATATTGACCATGGAGCCGTAGTTGCGCGCCAGATTGGCCGTCAGGCGCCGCAACAGGCCGGCATTGATCGGTGGTGGCACCTCTGCAACGACACCGGTAATGTTGGAAAAGGTGACGGAACGAGGCGTGTCGGAGGAAGGCTGGTCCACCGCACCAACCGGCAGCCGCTCGGCGATAGGTCCGTTGGAACAGGTCAATCGAAGCGAGACGACATCGATCGGCGGATGTTGGGCGATGTCGAGCCGATCAACGAAACTCACATAGTGATCGATGCCTCGGCCGACTACTGCGGGGCGAATGCGCTCGCGAAAGTAAGCCCGGTTGCGACCCTCGCCAGGCAGATCGTGGCGCAACAGACCGAATGGTTCGAACTCGATACGTTCGTGGTGTCCTTGCACGTGGCCGGTCACGCGATCGATAGAGCGGATGCTGAAGTTCGGTCCCCCGGAGGAAAGCACGCGGTATTCCGTTTTCTTCCGATCCAGGCGGATCGGCGACGCCTCGTGACTGAAAACATTGATGGCTGGCGTGCAGTTCAAGCGAATCTGATCGTTGCTTACACGCAATTGCACGGGGAACGGACGATGACACTCGAAACTGAGCTTGCACTCGCTTTCCGTCTGAATCCCGGCCGACTCGAGACCGGACAATTCGACGTAGAGGAATTTCGAGGGATAAGTCAGATATTCTTGAATGATCCGGAATCCTGAGAATCCGTTCGGTGGCCAGGGTAAAACTGCCTCATCATGGCCAAAACCGACTGGCGCGATTTGTGTTGGCCCAATGGCGGCAACAACCTGTTCATCCCCCACGGTAACCCTCGCTGCCGTGACGTAACGGCACAGCCAGGTCAATAGACAGCGACCGACTTGTGGCTCTCGTTCGGTCGAAAAGAAGAGACGGATCCGGCCCTTTCGAAGACATGACAGGTTTTGTCGACCGGTTGCCTTGATCGCCAGGGTAAGGCGAGCCGAACTCGTCCGGTTCTCGAGCTCGACGTCATCGATCTCCAGCGGCAGCACGTCAATTGGGTAGCAGGTGACAAACGCGCAATTCGTTCCCTCGATTGGACGCGAGCGGATGCTCGTGCCGGCAGGCAAGTTCACACTTCCGGCGCTCACTGACGGCTTCACGGCAAATGCCAGCGTCGTGATGGGCGGCAGGGGTTGAAGATATTGTGGCCATACCATCCGCAACAGGTCATGGACGAATTCTGGAAACTCGTCGTCGAGCTTCTGGCGCAGCCGTGCCACGAGGAAGGCAAAGCCTTCCAAGAGCCGCTCTACGTCTGGATCGGTCGCATCACGCCCGAGAAAGGGAGCGAGCTCCGGATTGGCCTCTGCAAAGTCGCGGCCAAGCTCGCGCAAATAAGACAGTTCATCTTCGTAATACGGGTTGAGGGCCACCACTTCAGCCCCGCAAGAGGACGCGCCTGTCGTCGCTCAGGATCGTATCGAACGAGACATGCTCGACCTGGTCGTTATAGTTCACCATTGCGATTACGTTGAAGGTCAGCTGTAACGGCTTGTCGGGATCGGCATGAAACCGGATCGAAACATTCCTCAATCGGGGTTCGAACGTTTCGATCTCCTGCTTGAGCACACGAGCGACCGCGCGAACCGCATCGGCACCATGCCCGATCGCATCGTTTAGATCGGGCATGCCATAGTCGGGCCGCGTCTCGCAACAGCCCTGGCGCGAGTTCAAGATCTGACACAGATTTTCCAGGATACTCGCCTGGAGGCGATCGAACGAAAAATGATTCTGCGACGGGACCATGGTCACGGCTGCTACTTCCAAGCGCTCAATAAGACTGTGGTCGAACATCGACTGCCCACGCCTTTATTGCTTGTCGAGCCTGCCCTTTAGTGTCAAAGCAAAATCCGCGCCCATGTACTTCAAGTGTGGGACGACGGATATACCGACGCGATACCAGCCCGGTTCACCTTCGACATCTTCAACGGCGATCTCCGCCTTGCGCAAGGGACGGCGCGAGCGGATATCGGCCGACGGATTCTGCTGGTCGGAAACATACTGGCGCATCCAGTTGTTGAGCTCGCTCTGCAGCTCTTCCCTGCTCTTCCACGAGCCGATGTTTTCACGCTGCAGCACCTTGATATAGTGTGCAAATCGATTGATTATGAACATATAGGGCAGCTGGGTACCAAGCTTGTAGTTGAGCTCGGCTTCCTTCCCTTCCTGGGAGTTGCCGAAATACTTCGGTTTCTGCACGGAATTGGCCGAGAAGAAGGCAGCGTTGTCCGAGCCCTTGCGCATGGTCAATGCAATGAAGCCCTGTTGGGCGAGTTCGAACTCGCGCCGATCCGAGATCAGCACCTCCGTAGGTACTTTACTTTGCAACTGCCCCATCGACTCATAGGTGTGCAGATTGAGGTCGTCCACCGCCCCACCTGACTGTGGGCCGATGATGTTTGGGCACCAGCGATACTTGGCGAAGCTTTCGGTTAGGCGGGTTGCGAAAGCAAAGGCGCTGTTACCCCACAGATAGTTAACTGTCTCGCCATCCGAAGCTTCCTGATAATTGAAACTCCTTACCGGAATTGTCCCCGGTCCATAGGGCAAGCGCAGCAGGAAACGCGGAAGCGTCAAGCCGAAGTAGCGAGCGTCCTCGCTTTCGCGGAACGAATTCCACTTGGTATATTTCGGCCCCTCGAAAATCGATTGCAAGTCCTTGAGATTAGCGATCTCCTCGTGGCGTTCGACGCCGAACATTTCAGGCCCGGCCGATGCGATGACAGGCGAATGTGACATGGCGCCCACCGCGCTCATGTAGCGCATGAGCTTAACATCTTGACTCGAACTGCCAAATTCATAGGCCGATATCATGGCTGCGACGGGCTGGCCGCCAAACTGGCCAAACTCGGCTGAGTAGATGAGCTTATACAGACCGGACTTGACGATCTCCGGGCTGTCTTCGAAATCGGTGAGCAGCTCATCCTTGCTGACGCTGAGTAGTTCTACCTTGATGTTCTGACGGAAATCGGTTCGGTCGACCAAGAATTTGAGGCCGCGCCAAGCTGACTCAAGCTTTTGGAACTCATCGGTATGCAGCACCGCGTCCAGCTGAGCCGAGATCTTGCGATCGATTTCTGCGATCATCTGATCGATGAGCGCGTTGTTGACCATCCCATCGGCCCGCTCCGGTTTGACTAGCTCGGCAAGGAAAGCCGCGACACCCCGACGGACGAGGTCGTACCCCTCGTCGCGCGGTGTGATTTTGGTTTCGACGAGAACCTGATCAAGCAGCGAAAGCTCAGTAGTCGTAGTGGCGACTTCGGCAGGTTGCTGCGCGCTTGCATCGGCCATAACACCGCCACTCATACCACTCACTCCGGCTTACTGGTGAGTTCGCTGACGAGCTGCGGCCGCGCACCGTCGTCTTCGAGCAAGTTCTGGATGGCTTTGCGGAAGTTAGGCATGTTGCCAAGCGGGCTTTTCAAAGCAATCAGGGCCGCGCGCAATTCGGTCAAAGCTCGAACTTCTGAAATTTGTTGCACGACACGCTCGGGCTCGAAATCTTTCAGGCTCTCAAACTTCAGCGTTACTGACAGCTTGCCGGCCCCAGGCGATTCGTCGAGCTTGTTCTCGGCCAAGATGTCGAGGCTCAGTTCCTTCCCTTTAACGACCTCGTTAAAGTTGTCCTTGTTGATATCGACGAGTTCTCGGTCCTCAATGGGACAGTCATCGACCCGTCCGGTGAAGTCGCCCAAAACCATCAGCTTGAGCGGCAGCTCGACATCCTCCTTGAGGTTGCCAGTTGCCGGCTTGAAGCGAATATTAACGCGCTCCTTCGGAGCGACCGAGCTTTCCTGTGCCATGCGAGCTCCCGTTGACCCTTTGGCCTTGATGAATTCAGCGGCGACCGAGGCGGCTCGCCCGCGCGATGTCGATCCGCGCTGCTCGAGTTCGGATCTGCTCCAGCGCGCGGCGACGGCGAGGCTCGTCGATCATCTGTTGCGACTCGGAATGGGTCATGGCGCGAAAGCGCAGTTCGGCAGCCTCAAGCGCAAGCGCGGGCTCCCAACTTTCAAGGTCGCGCTTAGCGACAACCCCCTCAATGTGCTCGAGCAGCGGGACGGCGGTCGTGACGAATCCGGTCTCGACGCAGAAACGTGCTTGCGCCAGCTGGCCGACGAAACGCGCACGTTCGCCGATCGCGCCATCCAGCGCACGCGACAGCCTCTCCAGAGCCGCCTGCGGTTGCCCGCCGCCGATGAGCTTGTATGCCTCAGCGACCGCTTCCTCCGCGAGGTCAGGGCTGGTCGTCGCGTCTATCACCGCGCCGGCCCAGGCACGCGTTTCGTCATCTGCAAACGGCCTGCCGTTGTTGAAATGAAACTCCAAGATCCGCGGATAGCATGTAACAAGCATGGTCACGGCCCCGCGTACCACTGTGGCAGCCATCTCAAATGACGGCCCCATTTGCTCCAGCGCCTCGGCTGCATGCCGGTGAGCGTCGAGCCAGAACGGTCCCGTCCAGGCGATCTCTTCGGCCAAATTCACGACATCGGCCTGCTGACCGGCCACCACTTTTGCCTCTAACGCTGCGATGCTATCGGCGGGCGGAAATACCTCGGTGCGGCCACCCGAATCGGGCGGGAGCGCGTCAAAACGCATCCACGAGCCGACTCGATTGAGCAGATAGGCCTTCGGGTTTGCCGGCGAGGCGAGGCGCATGGCGGCAGCTGCCTGCCAGAGCATATCCGGTAAACGCTCCGCAAAGTCGGCCCAGCTATCAACGCCGGCCTGTAAGGCCATATCTGGCGCCGCCTGTTGAGCCCCGCCAGCCGGCGGTGAGGCTTCCGCTGGCGCGGCCGAGGTCTCTTCGACAGCACAGGCCCCGTCACCCACACGATCCGCCGCCTCGGCGGTCGCGCGTTTGGCTTTCTCGTACTGCGGCTTCAGCGCCCGGAAAAGCTCGCCCAAGGCAACGTGCTCGTTGACCAGTTTCTCGCCGAACTGGCGCTCCAGATCATCAAGCGCTTCACAGGCGGCAAGCACCGCCGGATAATCGGCTTCAGTCGCCGCAGTTTCGGCGACAGCCGGCCCAAGGCGACCAACGAGCCAATCGACCGCTCCAACCCGTGCACGTTCCCGCTTGATCGGGGGATATAGCCCATCCCAGTGTACGTCCATCATGCCGCGCAAGATTGCTAATCCCACGGCAAGACCCCGATATCCCTCGATGCGAAAGAGACCATAGACAGCCCAACAGGCAATCAGAATGTCTTTCGACTGGTTCGCCAGGATATGAAGCGACAGCTTACTGACTTTCCGCCAATCAACCGCGGCTGGTCCGTCAGCATCCATACGCCGCACCTGGGCTTCGAGCTGTTCAAAATCGGCCGCATCACGGACGTCAGCACCGGCAGGCACGGCGCCCGGCACAGGCGCGGCGCCGTAGAGCGCGCGCGCATCGGCGGCTCCACGAGCTGCTATGCCCGTATGTTCGATCACGGTGAAACACTCGTCCGCGGACGCGCATCGAGGCGCGTAGCGGCCTTGGATCGGTCGAATTCAGACCCGCCGCATCCATTGAACTGAGAGGCGCCAATCTTGTAAGCCATCACTCCGACTCGTTAGTTAGGCGATGCTGGAAGACATCCGTCTTTCAAGGCTTGTGCCAATTGCGAGCGGCTTGCTTTCTAAGAACATTTGCTCAGGCTGACGTGTCTGCCCCGACAGCCTGTCGCAACTTCGACAGTCGGCATCAGAGCCGCTTGATCTCCATATCGCAGTGCTTGCCCAGAGCGGCTAGTGAGCTCCGTAGAGAATCCCTAGCTTCTGGTATGCTACTGAAATGCTGATCCGCTGCAGCTATTGTGCAACTTCAAGTGAATTCGTGATTCGGGTCGACGACGACAGCCTCATCGCGTTAATTCGACCAGTCGAACGGCATTAGCAACCCGAAGGTTCAATACAATGAACCTAGGAACTTGGCACACCGCGCGGGGCCTCAACAACGCGAAGACTGCCACGATTCAACATTGATGCAGCGACACCAGACTCGATGGGCCAATTGATACCGATCGAACGCGTGTCTTTCTGTCCACCAACGATCGCACGCCTCACAATTGTCAGGCGGCAGCCGCGACGCCCTGCATCAATTCGCCTGCAACATAACAGTTTTACGCCGGAGTCAACTACCAACGCTAGCAATTGATCTACGTGACAGAAACATGTCACCTCTCGGCTGATGAACGTCGGCAGGTCGAACGCGACCTGCAAGGATTTCGGCATGCAACATCAACCACAATATGTTCTCGATAACGGCCCCCACCGATGGGCTGTTTCGTCGTCCGTAGAAATGCTGCGCGCTCTGGTCTGCTCCAATAACGAGCTCTCGTTCCTCATGGAAGCGCATGACGGACTCTCCGCCGCGATCGCCAAGCGTGCAGGATTCAAAGGGCTCTGGGCGTCGGGCCTGTCGATTGCCACCTCTCTCGGCTACCGCGATGCCAACGAAGCTTCATGGAGCCAGTTCGTCGACGTGGTCGAGCGCATCGTGGACTCGACCGAGCTTCCTGTGCTCGTTGACGGCGATGGCGGCTTTGGGAACTTCAATAATGCACGCCTCTTGGCGCGCAACCTCCGTCAGCGTGGCGCAGCCGGCGTCGCGCTCGAGGACAGTTGTTTTCCGAAGATAAACTCATTTGTTGGCGAGCAGCACCCCCTCGCTGACATCAATGAATTCTCCGGCCGTCTGCGGGCGGTGAAGGATACAGTCGCGGACAAGCTGGTCCTTGTTGCTCGGATCGAAGCCCTGATCGGCGGCCGTGGAATGGACGAAGCACTTTTGCGCGCTCACGCTTACGCTGACGCGGGAGCCGATGCGATTCTTATCCACTCACGAAAGAGCAGCGCGGATGAAATCCTTTCGTTTGCGAGCGCCTGGCAGAACCGGCTGCCGGTCGTCATCGTTCCCACGAAGTATTTCCGAACACCGGTCTCTGCGTATCGCGATGCAGATATCTCGACGGTGATCTGGGCGAACCACTCCATGCGAGCCGCAACGGCCGCAATGCGGAAAGTCTGCGATGAGATCATGGCCGAGGAAAGCGTTGCCGGCGTTGAGCCACGTATCGCAACACTCGACGAGGTCTTCGCACTGTTGGGGTACGACGAACTCGCCCGTGCGGAAGCGCGATATCTGACTCCTCGATAACCTACGGCAGTCAGTTCTCATGCACACGACAACATACTCGTTAGCGAATGCTGCCATGCAGCCGACTGCCCGATCGCTACGCTCCACCGCAGCCTCGCACAACTCCTTTGTTTGCCTTCCCGATGCTGGAGATATCATAACACGGCGTCACACCTCTCAGGTAGCCGCTCTATGCATCTCCACGGGTTGGTTCGATCAGCTTACTTATCCAGAGGATTGTTTTCTCTCCGAAAACAATCGACGCGGGGCATAAGTTCTTTCGTTTGAGTCGTTAGGGCGCTTTTCGCCGACAGACTTTACGCCACCGCGGTAAGCAGCGGCATTTTGGATCGAAGGAAACGGCATGTTGGCGCAACGGACAGCCTTGCTCAAACCGTCGGGCACCGCCGCGGCGAGGGCCACGGCCAAAGCAGCTGCCGCGAAGGGCGAGGAAATTATCGACTTAACTGCCGGAGAGATCTGGGCCGATATAGCACCATCGGTGCGCGAGGGAGCAATCGCCGCGATCGGCCGCAACCTCAACCGCTATACCGACACGATCGGTCTCATGGAATTGCGCCAAGCGCTAGCTTACAAGATTTCCGCCGAAACTACTCAGGCCTGGTCGGCAGACGAGATCGCAGTGACGAGTGGCGCCAAACAGGCCCTCTTCAATGCGGCCATGGCTCTTCTGAATCCCGGAGACGAAGTGCTCATCCCGGCCCCCTACTGGACTACGTTCCCGGCCCAGATCGTCGTTGCCGGCGGAAAGCCGATCTTTGTCGAGACCCGACATAATAAATTTGTCCCGAGGCTTACGGACCTCGTGGCGGCTCTTACAGCAAAGACTAAGGCGATCGTAGTCAACACGCCGAATAATCCGACCGGGGCGATCTACGACCGCGACATTCTTGCTGGTATTGCCGAACTCGCCATCGACCGGCATCTCTGGATCATTTTCGATGAATGCTACGGAGCTTTCGCCCAAGCCCCACATACCCATCATCCGATCGTTTCTGTCGCCCCCCAGGCACGCGATCGTACTTTGATTGTCAATTCGTTTTCCAAGTCATTGGCCCTTACCGGCTGGCGGATTGGTTATCTCGCCGGCCCCAAGGCGGTTATTAGTGCGGCTAAGGCGCTACAAAGCCATACAACGTCAAATCCCAATGTTATTGCACAGCATGCGCTGCTCCATTTCCTGACGCGTGGTGATCCCGCGTTCCAACTGCAGTTGCAGAACCACGTCGCCAACGCGCGAGCGCGCGGGCTGTCGATCCTTTCAGCGCTGACATCGGTGCCCTCGCCCGCTGCGCAAGGCGGGTTTTACTTCTATCTTGATCTTACGGAATTGCTCCGGCGTACCAAATATAATGGTCGCGAATCCAATGCCGATGACATTGTTAACGCCCTGCTGCTGAATGCTGGTGTCGCAACTGTTTCCGGGACCGCCTTTGGCGACCCCGCCGGGCTTCGGCTCTCCTACGGCATCGATCTCGAATTACTCGATAAAGGCTTGCAGCGTCTGACCGCAACTCTGAACATGTGGAACTAAATGAGGCCCAACTGCCTGTAATCGAGGACAGTTAACATCATGCCAGACATTCCCAGGCAGGCCGTCATTCTCGCAGCGGGGCTCGGCTCGCGCCTGCGGCCTCTAACCGAGACACGGCCAAAGCCACTAATCGAAGTACATGGAAGGCCGATTTTGCACATCGCACTCGGCAATCTTGCCGCTCTTGGCGTTTCCGAAACGACCATTGTCGTTGGCTATCGAAAGGACGACATCATGGCGTCCTGCGGCGACGCATACGGCAGCATGAAAATAACCTACGTTGAATCTTTGGTATTCGAAAGCACCGGAAGCGCGTATTCGCTCTGGCTCGCGCGCGAAACCATGATAAACGGCGACATATTCCTGTTGGAAGGTGATGTCATTTTCGAAAGTTCTGTGCTGTCCCACCTACTCGATCATGAAGGTGATGTCGCGGCGATCGACATCTTCGACGAAATGATGTCCGGCTCCGCCGTGATCCTCTCCGAGGATGGCTACGTACGTGAATTCCGTTTGAACCAAAGCAGTACCGACCTTTCGACGGAATCGCTCTACAAGACCATCAATATCTTCCGCTTCGGAAGGCACACACTGAGGGAGCATCTCCTTCCGCGACTAGACGCCCTCTTTGTCTCCGGCGGTGACGACAAGGCCTATGTCGAACAGGTTCTTGCCTGCTTGGTCGCGGACGGTGAGCTGAGAATCAAAGGTGCGCTCTGCGATGACCTGAGATGGTTTGAAATCGACAGCACGGCAGACCTCCGTGTAGCCGAGCGGATCTTCCGCAGCCAGCGGCCGCGCCTCACTGGCGCGCCCAATCGTGCCGCAGCGACGTCAAACGGGGTGTGATCATGATCAAGCAGCTCAATATACCATGCCATACGCGCGCCGATCTGCTCTGCGACGACATCGGTTGTTCGTGAGATTTGCGACTCGCTGAATGCACCGTTGCCAATATATTGTGTAAGCTGCATGGCCGCCGTGTGCTGCTCCACATTGCGAAAATCTTGGCACCGCCAAGCTCCATAGGAGAGCGAACGCCTTCTTGCTTGGGGCAGCCTCGATCGCAGAAGGTCCGACCATCAATCCTGTAGCGGGATGCAGCAAAGTCGAGTCAACTACCAACGTTGGCGATTGGTCCGCTGACAGAAATCCGCTAGTTATCGATTGATCAGACGTAGGGCGACACACAGTCCACGTGCAAGGACTCAGTATGTAGCCTGCACTGCAATATGTTTCTCGACAGAAGGAATGCGCACGAAACATCCTACGCCTCCCCGCCCGCACCCAATCGCGCCCCATCCTTCATGGAAGCGCATGATACGCTCGCTGGCCAGCTGGGCTTCGGATCCTGGTGACGCGCCAAGTTTACGGTACCACACAACGCCCATGACCTCCGGTTTCGGATGAACACTGCTATCAGTAGCCGGAGCACGCCATTTGGCCATTCGTCAGGATCCGGCCTTCTCGTGCGCAATCGGCGTCAGATGCGGCCGCAGCTGAGCGGACTGAACTTGTTGAGAATCGACGCCTGGGAGCGACAATGAACCTTCCTTCGAACGTCAATGAGGTTTCGCAAGCTTCCGCGCTGATCGACTTCGCTCGCAATTTTCCACCTCCGTGTTCGATCGTCCGGAACGCTATCTGGGAGACCTTTACCCATCTCGCCAAAGCGAATGTTGCAGAGGCTATTCGATTTCCTCGGTTCACTGGGACTGAGAAGGATCGCGAGGCCGGCGCGCGTTGGCTTGCGCAGCGATTTGAGGCAGCGCCGGATCCGGACCGAATAGTGCTCGCAAACGGCTCGCAGAGCATCCTCGCTATGTTGATAGCTTACTATGTTAAGCCAGGCGGTGTGCTCCTTACGGAGGCGCTTACCTATCCCGCGATCAAACCGCTGTCCCAGCTGTTTGGAGTACAGTTGCGCGCGGTCCCAATTGATGCGGAGGGGATCGAGCCTGCAAGCCTTGATCAAGCGTGCAATAGCGTCGACAGGAGCGCACGCGCCTTATACTGCATGCCGACTCTTCATAATCCAACCTCAGCTATCATGACCGACACGAGGCGCCGGGAAATCGCGAATATCGCGCGCAATCACGATCTTTGGATTTTTGAAGACGACGTTTATGGTATTCTGTCGCCAAAGGCTCCTCGTCCCCTCTCCTCGTATGCGCCCGAACGGAGCTGGTACATCTTGGGTCTAAATAAGTCTTTGGCCTGTCAGCTTCGGATCGCCTACGTTGCGGGTCCAAGCTCATCGGCCATGCAAAACGTATTTTGGCCGGGCGTCAGAACAACGAATTGGATGGTTGCACCGCTCATCGCGGAAATCGCCACGCATTGGCTAACGACAGGGCTAGCAGAAGGGATTCTAAGTTCGGTTCGCGTCGAAACGGAAACCCGACGTTCCATCGCGCAGGATGCGTTGGGCATGTCATTCGAGATCGACCCAGCAAGTTACCACCTCTGGATCCGGCTGCCCGACGGACTCAACCTCGCTGATTTTGTCAAAGCAACCAAGCAACGAGGTGTCGTTATTGGGGCCGGAGACTCCTTCGCGGTTGACTCATCTCTCGGCGACACGAGAATCCGGTTAGGCCTCGGGGTCCCACCCGATCACGACCAACTTCGTCGCGGTTTATCGATCATCAGCGAACTTATCAAAGCTTAACTTTGTGAAGATTGCTTGAGAGCGCTACCATGAGAACCACGTTTCCCGGCTTTGAGACTCCTTGGTCCGAATTCACCGGCGCGGGGGAACACTATGACCGTTATCGGCCAAGCTACCCCAGCGAAATCGCAAGGGTAGTTATTGATCACGCTACTAACAAATGTCTGGATGGCGCTATTATTGACGTGGGCAGCGGGACAGGAATTTTTACGCGTGTGCTAGCCGCGGAAGCGCAAGGAAGATTTTCGGTAATTGGTATAGAGCCCAACGCCGATATGGCTCAGATTGCGACCAAGTCAGCCCCTCGCGACCTCCAGATTGAGTTTCGCGTTGCACCAGCGGAGCAGTTGCCATTTCCGGACAGGTCCATATCTGCCATTGCGGCGGCCACCGCGGCCCATAGATTCGACAGGCAGGCGTTTTACGACGAGGTTGCGCGCACATTGATCCCAGGCGGCATCTTGGCGCTCGTTCACAACCGGCACCGCTACTGGGACAGTCCCGCGCTCGCCGAATATCATGAGCTGGTCGAACAATGCGTTCCAGAGTACCGCAGGGGCACTTTCACCACGCGGGCTGGAACCTACTCAACCATCAATTTTTGCAGCGAGCTCGGCTTCGACCGCCGATTCCGGGATGTGAACGTTCGAAATTGGCACTGGGATTTCGATACGAACCTTTCACACTTCCTGGCACTGAGTTTCTCTTCCGGTCTCATTCAACGTTCCGCCTCGGCGGTTGGCGAGAGAGCGGTTACGGAAAAGCTGACCAAAATATTTGAGCGCTATTCACAGGAGGGCGTACTGCGTCAACCTCACGTGACCGAGGTGACATTCGCGACAAAGCACTGACCTCTACTCTCCGGAACGCGAGTTGTTGTGAAGATGCATATGGCCCGAACTGGGAATTGAAATTCGAAGCAATTTGTACGGCGGCCCTGCCGAGCGTTCGGTCACGTCACCGACCCGCTGAGGCCAAACCGCTCCTGATGCCCTCGGTGACCATCGTGCTTTAGCAAGACCGACCGACGACAGGACGGAGCTCACGGTGCGGGTCCATGTCTTACCCTGACCGGTCGGCATGCCGATCCGATTTAGCAGCGATGTCCTGGGTCCGACCATCGGCGCGCCACGGATAGCATCGGGGAAAGAACAGAGTCTCCGCGTCGATAAGTCGAGCATCTGCCGGAGTCAGGCTGCCATCCGGACTGGCAGCGAATTGAAGTAGGCTTGGCCCGGTGTCGCGAGATCGTCGGGCGACACCGGACGCGGCCAGGTAATAGACGTTGCTGCGGCTGATCTTCAAAGCTTCCGCCTGACTGGTGATCGAAAGATCGTGCTCACGGTCGTGCGCTCAGCAATCCCTCGCCTTGGTGAGCGCACTTTCCTAAAACTCGTTCTCCGGCATCGGCTCTCCGATCTTGTCGTGCAGTGATTTTGCATCTATGGCGGGTAACGCCGCGGCTGCACTGCCGCCCCCGAACCGAACACATCGGCGGCCTTGTCCTCAAGTTGCGCTTTCCACGAGGGGGGGTGATTGGGATGGACGTCGAATTGCTCAGCCAGCTGAGCCAATGTACGGTGGCCCTTGCCGCGGCAAGCGCCGCCTTCGCCTTGAAAGCCGGTGTGGTTCCGGCGTGCTCTCTCGTCATTGCCCCTCTTAAGGATAATCTTGCTCGCCGTCAGGCAGAAACTCTATCGCGGATTTCCGGTGCCGGCTCTAAGCGCTCGGTTTCCGGACGCGGAGCTCTGAGTGCTGACCGCCGCGCCAATAGATCGTGAGAATGACTTCGCGCGCTGCCTCGTCGACCAAACGGAATGGATCCAGAGGACGGCCTCATCTCGGGGTTCGGGCTGGTGAACGACGACATCATGGCGTTCCCCGACTTGTCAGCGAAAACTTGATGGAGCTCATCTATAAAGAACGACCGAACGCTTTAAGTGGTGAGATCGGTTGCGGATTCCAATGATCGCGCGCAGTTATTCCAATCTGATGCCGCGCAGCGTTCTGATCTGATCGCGCGCAGGTGAAGCACCCGATCGTTAGGCGTAATTGGCTTATCGTTAGCCCGTGGTCAAGCGGCCACCGAAGAGATCATGTCTGAAGTTTGATGATGGTCGCTCGACGGAGTGAAGCTGAGCGGACGCGCACCCCCAACAGTGCCGTAGCGGCCGGTCAGCTTCGCGGGCTGCAGTCTCGGTCTTCATCGGCCGACGATGTGATCAAGGCCGAGGAAGGACAGGCGGTCGACGCATGGATTCACCGTTCAGTTCGAGCCTGTGAGCATTGTGAAGCAGGCGATCAAGTATGGCATCAGCGTAAGTCGGGTCATTTATGAGCTCATGCCATTTGGCAATTGGAAGCTGGCTGGTGACGAGTGTTGACCGACGGCCGTAGCGGTCTTCGAGGATTTCGAGCAGATAGTGACGGGCATTGGCGTCGATGGCTTGGAGGCCCCAATCGTCCAAAATGAGGAGGTCGACGGCGGCGATGCTCTTCATGCGCGAGGCAAGTCGGCCATCGCCCCGGGCAAGATCCAGTTCTTCGATCAATCGCGGCAGGCGGGTATAAAGTACAGATTGGTTGTCCCGGCAGGCCTTGTGGCCGAGTGCACAACCAAGCCAGCTTTTCCCGACGCCGGTTGGCCCGACAATGGCGCAATTCTCATGGTTCCTGATCCAGGCTCCCTTGAGCAGCATGTCGAACAAGCGGCGGTCGAGCCCACGGGGAGCGCGGTAGTCGATATCCTCGGGCACGGCATGATGACGCAGCTTTGCCTTGCGAAGACGAAGCGCCAGGCGCCGGTTGTTACGCCAAGTCGCCTCATGGTCCAGCAGCAACGCCAGCCATTCAGCGTGAGCAAGACCCTGGACCTCCTCGTTGTCGGTGAGGCTCGTGAAGGCCTCGGCCATGCCGGTAAGGCCGAGTCGGGTGAGCAAGTCGAGTGTGGGGTGTGTCAGCATTTTCTTCCCTTAGTGGTAATAATCCGAACCTCGGATGTTGGTGTGGATGATCGGCTCGCGCTCGGGGGACGCAGGCGTTGGGACGCGATCGAGGCCCTTCTCGAGGATCGATTTGACGCTTGGGTAGTTGCGAGCCTGGATCTCGATCGCGCGCAGCGCGGCCGCCTCGAGGCGCTCGGCGCCAAAGCGCTTCTCAAGCCGGAGGATACCCAGGCACGAACGATAGCCCTGTTCAGGATGCGGCCGATCCTCGATGATCCGGTCGACCAGCACGCGCAGCATCGGGCCGATCCGGCTTGCCTCGCTGCGGATCTTTGCCGGCGTCCACTCGCCATAGCGCCGGTGGCTCGAAGGCATGTGGGCGCTGGTCGTCGTGTGCCGCCCGTTGCCACTGCCGCGCATGTGCGCGGCGATACGCTCGCCTCCCAGGAAGATTTCAACCGTTCGTGCGCTGATCCGCGCTTCTACCTCTCGACGGGCGAAGCGATAGGGCACCGAGTAGTAGTGTCGTTCGATCTCGACGTGATAGTCGAGCCCGACCCGGCATCGGCGCCATTCGGCATGGACCCACGGCTCGCTGGGAAGCGGTTTAAGATTTGGCGCATCAATTTCCTCGAACAGCTGGCGCCGTGTGCGGCCATCTGACGCAAAACCCGTCCGTCATTGAGCTTAGCCAGCCACTCGGCGATCGCACGGTTAAGTTCGGCCAGGCTGTAAAAAGTTCGGTTGCGCAGCCGCCCCAGCAGCCAACGCTCGATGATTCCGACGCAGGCCTCAACCTTCGCCTTATCTCTCGGGCGACGCGGCCGTGCCGGCAAAATTGCCGTGCCGTAATGCTGCGCCATATCGCTGTAGCTGCGGTTGACCATAGGGTCATAGAGGCAGGCCTTGATCACCGCGATCTTGGCGTTGTCGGGCACCAGGAGTTGCGTCGCGCCGCCAAAAAAGCTGTAGGCCGCGTTGTGTCCCGCGATCCAGTCGCCGAGTTGCTCGGTCCACGTCGCCAGCGCGAACGACAAGCTGGATGCGCCCATGACCGCGACGAAGATGTGCGCGTCGCGCACCTCGCCGGTCTTGCGGTCAACCACCGGCACCGTGTCGCCGGCATAGTCGACAAACAATTTCTCGCCCCCGCCGTGGTGCTGGCGCATCACCAGCGGCAGCCGGCCTTCCCAGTTGCGGAACAAGTCACAGAAGCGGCTATATCGGTACCCGTCCGGATGCTCTGCAATGTACTCGTCCCACAGCACCTGCAAGGTCACATGCTTGCGCTTGAGCTCGCGGGCAATCATGGACCAGTCAGGTTCGGCCACCTTGCGGCGACCAGGCTTCACGCCAGGCACCCCGTACAGCAGTTGCTCCAGCTCGGCGTCGCTTATCGCTTCCGGGACTGGCCATGCCAGACCCGCGCCCGCAAACCGCTTCAGCGTGTCACGTACCGTCGTCGGCCCGACGCCGATACGCTCGCCAACCACGCGCGTCGAGAGCCCGGCCTCAAGGCTCAACCTCACAATCTCGCGCACCTGGCGCATGATAACCCTCCTCGTCGGCATCCAATTCTCCCAGCTGTTTCCAGCCGGAGAAATGGCTCAACGATCAGGCTTCACACCATGCGAAACTGCGCGCGATCAAGTCGGAATCCTGCGCGGATAATGCTCGGAATGCTGCGCGCGATCATTTCGGAACCCCGCGCGCCATCAAATCGGTACGGTGCGCGCGATGATCTCGGAATCGGCAATCGGTGATCCGCGGTCGCAGCTAAGCTCGGATGGATTCGCTTCAAGGGCATCCTGCCTGGCTCGCTAACGTCTTCGGGCGCATCGCCAAAATCTCGTCTGCATGAGCTCCTGCCATGACAAGGAAGCAGCACGCTCGAAGATATGGACGCCCAGGCCGGAATCTCCATCAACCCAATTATACCACATCACCGCGACGCGTGCGCGTGACGATCACGCGGCCCTCCTCAGATGAATACCCTGGTTTGATGTCCCTCGCGAATGATCGGGCCGGCTAAAGCACATTGCCCAGCGGCGGTTATCGGGGTCGACGATATGCGCCACAACTCGGCGAGACGTCGTGGTCATGTTCATCGGATCAGTGTTTACTCAGGCGCTTACCCATCTTGATGCGCGTCAATACTGCCGGGATCGCGCCCCAACGGCAGCACTGTACTGATGTGCCTCATTGGAGGAGCTGTCGACTTGTCTATTCGGCCGCATACCGCGGCATGTGTATGCAAGATTTGTGATCAACCGTCGGCTGTCGCGAAGGCGGCTTGCCCGGGCTTGCAGCTAAATGATGCCGGTCTTGACGCTTGGCTGGATCAAGCAATCAAGCGGGCTTGCGCCTGTTCGGCCTGGCAGCAATGGGGAGGATGGATGGAAGTGTCAGCTCTCCCCGTCAGAGACTTCGGTCATCGCACGCGGATGAACTTCCAAACACCTGCTATGGGGCTGACCGATCGGCTTGATAAGCTGAGCACCTTTGCGGCTCGAGGCCCACGCCGCCCACCCGGAGTGATGGGCAAGTCTGGTTTAGACAACGGTAGCCGAGATCTGCAATTTGTCACTTTAGTGCTGCATTCGATGTGGCAGGACAGTGTCAGGTCCGCGACAACCGTGTTATGTTCGCGACAAATCAACCGAACCAATCGGTCTTTAGAGCGATACTACCCCAGGCGAGTGGATGACGGTGCTGGACTTATCCCAGGCAGGCGACCTTGAGAGACGTTGGACAGATTTCGACCGGTGTCCGGCGTTTACATGGATCAAGAAGCCCAAGATCGGAGCTATCGTCGTTCGCACACGCGCCAGCCGAACCGGCAACTTATTGATGGGAGAGATGACGGTAACATGTTGTTCCGTTGAGATCGACGAAGGCACCCTTGGTTACGCCACGGTCGCCGAGCACAAAAAGCGCCATGCAGCAATCGCTGCGATCATTGACGCGCTTTTCCGAAGCAGCGGTAAGATGAGAAAGCGCACAGAGGCGCTGCTCGTGGACATCCGCGCCCGTCTTGATGCTCGTCGGGCGATGCTCACGGCCTTCCGATCCAGAGGGCGGAAACTCGGGTATATCCTACGCATGATCAGCAGACTGGGGATTTGGGAACAGGCGCGCGGGCGCCTCGCATCCGCCGACTGGTGTGGCCTGCACCAGATACCGCCTGACGCAATTGCAGATTTGGATGGCGCGGACCAGGTAGCACCTGATCGGTCACGCCCTGTTCGTTCAGCGAGGAAGTGACGCTGATGCTCTATCGAGAGATGGTGTCTTCGGCTGCTGCCGGAGCAATCAAGCGCAGTCGCGCGATGGCCTTATGGCGCCAAGTCCAAGCAGAGCTCGAACGAGAGATCCTGACCGGAGTTGTGGCACCCGGCGCTCGCCTTCCAACCGAGCTGGAACTTTCGACACGTTTCAATGTCCATAGGCATACGATCCGGCGCGCCGTGGACACTTTGCGCGAGAAACAGCTCGTCAGGGTGGAGCATGGGCACGGCATCTATGTCCGCGAAAGGACTGTTCCCTACTCCCTGTCGCCCGACGGCCGCCTGAGCGCGACGCTGCATCAGCTCAGCCGCACGAATGATCGCCGCATGCTTGCGACAAAAAAAGCGTGCGCAGATCACACAATCGCAAAGGCACTTCTTATAAGGGCTGGACAGCCTGTTCGGCGGGTTGACCTGCTTAGCGGAATAGACGGTGTCCCAGTTACCCTTTCAGAGATGTACTTCCCGCTTCCTCGTTTCAGTGGGATTGAAAAACATATTGATAAGACAGGCTCCATCACCAGTTCGCTTTCCGCATTCGGCGTGAAGAAGTATCAGCGTCGAGAGACTCGTGTCAGCGCACGCCTGCCGTCGCGTTGGGAGGCGGAGCTCCTAGATCAATCTCGCACACAACCGGTTTTGACGGTTTGGAGCCTCGACGTTGACGATCGCGGAACTCCGATTGCATACAGCCATTCATGCCTCTCAACCCGTTGGATTGAGCTAGTAGTCCGGTTTTGACTGATCCAACGTCCGTTCTTTTAATCGCGGGCCACCCCGATCGACAAAAATGATCCGCCGTGCATGTTAGTGTGATCGTGAGCCCGGATTTGCGGGATCGTGAGCAACTTTTTCAGCGGCTCAGCGCGCTTCGGCCGACAAGTCAACGGGCTCAGGAACCGCCTCGTCAGTGAACGACGAAGGCCGATGCCCACCCAGAAGTCGTCGATGCGCCGGACCAAATAGGTTCTCCGCCTAAACATTGTTCAAGGCATGCCGAAACGGGACGTCGCACACCCCTTGGGCATCAGCAACGGTGCAGTGCATAGATATCTGCCTTGAGCGGGGGCGGCCGGGCTGAACTGGTCGTCGCCGACCAGGATGACCGATGAGGACCCGGAGCTGCTGCTCTTCCCTGCGCCCGAAGCTTGCGCCGCAGAGGCCCGAGCGGCCCGTTCCCGACTGGAGCTATGTCGATAATGAGCTGCGCCGACGCGGCGACGTGCCCGCCGGCCGCTATGGGACGAGGATCGCGCCACCGGGCGACGACGCGTGCCGAGTTCCGTCTGGGCGTTCCTCATCTCGGCCAGCAAGGCCACGGGATCGAGCGTGCTATGAGCTCTCGAAAACTCCGATTGACGCCTTTGCTCAATTTCGGATGCGCCACAGCGCGCACATAGGGCGTGGCCGAACATGATAGCGATTGGTCATTTTCGGGCCCTCTCGTCGTCTACCTTTCAGCTTGAAAGGACGGCTGGAAGAAGTTGCGGATGTTCAGATGGTCAGATACCGGAGGGGCAGAGGACAGCCCTACTCAGCCAACCGCCTCCGTAGCTGTGGGACCGAGCAGGGGCTTGCGGACCGACTGCTTGCCGACGTCGAATAGGCGACTAGCGACCGCATTACGCACTTCCTCGTCGTGAAAGATGCCGACGATGGCGGCTCCCCGTGCCTTGGCCTCATTGATCAACTCGACGACTGACTGCCGGTTGGCGGCGTCTAGCGAGGCGGTCGGCTCATCGAGCAGCAGCACCGGATAGTTGGCGATGAAGCCGCGCGCGATATTGACACGCTGCTGCTCGCCGCCCGAGAAAGTCGCTGGCGAAAGAGACCATAGCCGTTCCGGGATGCGTAGCTTGGACAGCAAAGTGCGGGCGGCGGCGCACGCCTGCTCTGAGGGAACGCCGTTGACGATGACTGGCTCGGCGACGATCTCGAGCGTTGGCACTCTTGGGATGACTCGCAGGAACTGGCTGACATAGCCGATTGTGCGACGCCGGATCTCGATCACCTCCCGTGGCTCTGCCGCGAGCAGGTCAATCATACCACCGTCATGGTGGACCAGGATGTTACCGGCATCAGGCTTGTAGTTGGCGTAGAGCGAGCGCAGCAGCGTCGACTTGCCGGCGCCGGATGGTCCATGAAGGCAGACACACTCGCCTGAAGCGACTGTGAGCTCGATATCGTTGAAGACAGGAATCTTCGCCCCGCCCTGCACGTGAAGGACGAAGGACTTGGAAAGGCCGCTGGCATGAAGACGAATGTTTCTCGCGGTCATTTTTGGCTGGCGTTCCTTAATGCCTCAAACCTGGAGGACCGACGAGATGAGCAATTGGGTATAGGGGTGGCGCGGGTCGTCGAGCACCTGATCGGTCAGCCCGTCTTCGATGACTAGGCCGCGCTGCATGACCATCAAGCGGTCGGCGAGCAGGCGCACGACGGCGAGGTCGTGGGTGACGATGATGACGGCGATACCGAGTTCACGTACGAGCCCACGCAACAGGTCGAGCAGTTTGGCCTGCACCGACACATCCAGTCCTCCGGTCGGTTCATCCATGAACACCAAGCGCGGCTTGGTCACTAGGTTGCGGGCGATCTGTAGCCGCTGCTGCATGCCACCGGAGAATGTTCTGGGCTTGTCGTCAGTACGTGACACGTCGATCTCAACCTTTTGCAGCCATTCCTGGGCCTCTGCGCGGATGTTGCCGTAGTGACGTGCACCGATCGCCATTAGCCGCTCGCCGATATTCCCGCCGGCGGTGACATCCATCCTGAGTCCGTCACGCGCGTTCTGTTGAATGATACCCCAATCAGTGCGTGTAAGCTGCCGACGCTCGAGTTCCGATAGCGCCATGATGTCGACCGGCCCACGTTCTTTTACGTCGTAGATAATCGAGCCGGCATCGGGAGACAGTCGTCCCGATAGGCAGGCCAGCAGCGTTGACTTTCCCGACCCGCTCTCGCCGACAATACCCAACACCTCGCCGGGATATAGCGCGAACGACACATGCATACAGCCGACCCGGCCGCCGTAGAACTTCGAGACGCCGGAAACGTCGAGAAGTGGTCTACTGCACCGGTCCTCCGGGAAACTAGCGGCACGCCCCCCCGATATCCGGAGCGGACATGGTTGCACGGATTGGCTGGCCCTTCCGGCGTTTTGATCTGCCTTACGCATACTAGAGACTTGTTCTGACATGCCTAAATCCGCACCGCTGTCCTACGAGTCACGCTATATGACCCGTTGCCCTTGGCGCCAAACCGCCTTCACGACCGGGACTTGGTCGATTAGGGAGACGCGAACGATGTCCGCTCGTTTTCCGGGAGCGAGAACTCCTCGGTCGAACAGGCCAAAGGCCCGGGCAGGGTTTGCTGAGATGGTTGCAACAGCCTTCGGCAACGACGGTCCACCCTCACGTTGGGCGAGCGTGAAGGCAGCCTGGACAAGACTTGCGGGCACATAGTCGGAGCAAAGAATCGTGGCCATTCCCCGCTGGACAAGATCGGCAGCCGACACATTACCGAAATGCGAGCCGCCATTGACGACATTAGGTGCGCCCGCGATGAGCGTTATGCCTGCGGTATGTGCGGCCTCGGCGGCTTCGCTGGTAATGGCAAACTCGAGAATAGACATGCCGAGTTGTACTGCTTCATCGATGTGGGCGGCGCGGCTGTCATCGTGATTGGCCACGGGAATGCCGAGGCTTTGAGCCATTTGTACGACCCATCGCCGTGTACGCGCCGCGATGATGGAGTCGTTTGCGAGGCTAGTCCTAAATCGCTCTTCCACCTCCTGCTCGCTGACAGCGCCTCGCTCGCGTTGTACTCGGCGATAATAGTCATCCGAGTGTCGCGCTGCGCTGTCGTCCAGTATCGTTATGAATCGCAGCGTTGGCTCGTCGATGTACAGCTTCAGGTCCTGTTCCAGATCAGGATCGAGGATATCGCAACGCAGATGTAGCAAATGCTCGGCTCGGAGAAGGCCTGCTGCTCTGGCCGCCTGGATGCCCTCGATCATCCTCGGAAGAAGTTTTTTTCGATAGGGCTTTCCAGCAGCGCCGATGCACAGTGAGTCGAAGACCGTGGTAATGCCGGCAGCTGCAATGACGGAGTCATAAATGAGAGCCGCCGAGGCCGTCGGCCAGAATACGCGCGCACGTGGCATTGCGTGCTTTTCAAGATGGTCGGTATGTACGTCGATGAATCCGGGTAGCAAAAGGTCTCCTGCGCAGTCGACCTCCAAGACAGCCTTGTCACTTTCCTCTCCAATCGAGCTAATGAGGCCACCTTCAACCCGAAGGGCTGCTGTGACGATCTCGGTCTCAGTGACGATGCGCGCGTTTGTGAACACCAGTGGTTTTGGGACAAGCGCGACCGCGCCGCTCCTCGTATCAGTCCACATCAGTCGTTTCTCTCTCTTTCGTTCGGCTGCTCGGCATGCATTGCCGTGTGCGGAAGGATACCGTCCGCCTCGGTGCGGCTGGCACAATAATCGGTATCTGAACAGGCGTAGAGCACTTGGCCGTCCTCGCCTCGTCCTAGCTCATCGAAATAGCTGTGTGTGGCTCCGCAGATCGAGCAATGGCCAGCCCAAGTCTGGACAGCGAATTGATGGTCGTCAAAATCGAGGCTTTCGACTTTGGTATAGGGCGGAATGGCATAAATACGCTTTTCGCGTCCGGCTCCAAAAATGGCGAGAGCCCTATTGCTGTGGAGCTTCGGGTTGTCGAATGTGGGGATTGGCGATGGCGAAGCTATATAGCGATCATGAACCCGGATCGGATAATCATAGGCGATCGCAATGCGGCCGATCCTGGCGATATTCTCGTAAAGCAACAGCGACATTAGGCCGTAGTCGGCTAGACCGTGGACCTTTCGCGTCTCACTTTCTCTCGGGATTAGGCGTCGAAACGGCTCTGGCTGCGGCACTTGCAGGACGAGTATCTGGCCCTCTGTCAAGGGCGTTTCAGGGATCCGGTGACGGGTCTGGATGATCGTTGCACGGCTCGTGCGCTCGGTCGTCGAGATGCCGGCTACTTTAGAAAAGAAGGAGCGGATTGTGATCGCGTTTGTCGCATCATCTGCACCCTGGTCGATCACCTTCAGCACGTCGTCAGACGTAAGTAAACTCGCGGTGACTTGCAGTCCGCCGGTGCCCCATCCAGGCGGCATGGGCATTTCACGGCTCTCAAACGGTACCTGATACCCAGGGATGGCCACTGCTTTTAGAATCGCGCGCCGGATGCTCCTCTTTGTCTGGCCGTCGAGAAAGGCAAAGTTGTAAGTAGGCTCTTCTTCCGCGAAGGTCTCGAGCGGATCCATGCTCATGATTTCTCCCCTCTACCGGCGTTGCCGTACTTGGCCCCGAATTCAGAACGAAGCTTTCGCAGCAACTGCACTTGTCCTTGAAAGTGCACGTAGTGGGGAAGCTTCAGCACCTGGACAAAACCGGACGCCTTCACATTATCTGCATGAGGCACGACGAACTCTTTGTCTTGTATCGGATGCTTTTGCTCCTCTCCGAATTCTTCCGCCCGAAGCGCACGATCAATAACCGCCATTGAGATAGCCTTGCGCTCCGACTGACCGAAGACAAGGCCATAGCCGCGCGAGAATTGTGGTGCCTTCTGTTCGCTGCCCATGAAGGGATGGAGTGTCTGACACTCTGTCACAGCGACCTCACCAATTCCAACAGTGATGCCAAGTTCCGGAATCCTCATCTCCACGACCACTTCGCCGAACCGGATTTCGCCGGCGAGCGGCTCCGTATCGCCACGGCCGCGCATGCTCGAATAAGCGAGCCCAAGAAGAAATCCCTCGTCCCCGCGAGCGAGAGCTTGTAAGCTCTCGCAACGCTCACCGCTTGCGAACTCTTCATTTAATGGGTCAGCCTCGAGTTCAATCAGTTCGGCTTCCGTTAGGGAAGCAAGGTCACGACTGAGGGCTTCAGATGCGTCACTAGGAACCGTCGCTTCTTCCAGCTCTTCCATCGAATTAGTAGTCGAATGCAAACCAAAATCGACGAGGCGGTGGGTGTAATCGTACGTAGGCCCGAGGATCTGACCTCCAGGAACGTCCTTGTGAGTTGTCGAGATGCGGCGTCTCACGGTCATCCGGGCAGGATTGACCGGTTCGCTTACCGCGAATCGTTCCAGAGTTGCGCGAGCCGCACGCACGAGAAAGCAGGCTTCCACAAGATCTCCTTGCGCCTGCTTGATTGCCAAAGCGGCGAGCGTGCGGTCGTAAAGCGCCCCCTCCATCATGACGCGGTCAACGGCAAGAGCCATCTGTTCAATGATTTGGTCTATCGAGAGCTCTGGTACTGCCGGGTCGCCCCTGCGTTTTACCGCAAGCAGCTTGTGAGAAGCCGCAATGGCTCTCTCGCCTCCACGAATCTTGAAGTACATTCCTCAGACCCGCTTTGTGGTGCGTGGTAAACCGACGAGATGGCGCCCATCCGTGAACATGATATCGATTCCGAGCGGGTAGCGCTCGACGTTCGCATCCCATGAAGACCAGAACCAGGACGGCAAGCCATTCGGCTTGAGTATCGTCCGGAATTCGATTCCGGGACCGGCGACAAGAATCGGCGGCCCGCTGGTGAGACTTGGAAGCTGAACTAGAAGCGTCGTCGAACGATCGGGATAATCCTGCTCACCACGACGAAACGCTTCTAGCGGCGGCATGATTGTAGCCGCTCCTATTAGCGCAAAGTATGACCGTTCGGTCTCACTCACGATCGGCGCGCCGCTGTGAAGTTCAAAAAATCGCCGAACCGATTCGGTGTTGAATGCCGCATCGAGCCATATCGGCGTTTGAATGTCGAACAGGCAGCGCGCCACCGATGCGATGGCGGGAGGAAGCGTAGCTTGATCACTTGTTGCATCATCCACGGCTGTGATGCTTCCTGGCCTGCTCATGACCCGCAGGATGCGGCGAAAGGCCTGCGCCTCAGTATGGGTAGCTGAAGACGCGTTAGTTTCAGCAATTGCAGGGACTGACCTGAAGCCCATTATGGCTGCTCCTGCAGCTGCATGAAGAAATTGACAGAACTGGCGTAAGACTGGGCCGTAACCTTCGCCCGCCGAGCGTCAAGGCGAGACCGCAGATCAACAAGGATCGCCTCTGCGTATGGCTTCAATTCACCATTGCTCTGGAAAAGCGCATCGAAAATCGCGGCCATTGCTGCGTGACGTTTGTTGCGCCCGGCAATATAAGCATGGCCAACGACGCCGCCTCCGATCTCAACGGAACAGCGCGTAACTGTCATCTCTCCGAGCTCGAATGTGCTGCCTGTTCGGCTGGCACGCGCGCATACAAGAACAGCTCCCACCTCCGGCTTCTTGATCCACGCAACCTTTGGATAAGAATCGAACTCTCTCCAGTGCCTCTCGAGATCGCCTGTTTGGGATAACGCGAGTATTGTCATCCATTCGCTTCGGGTTGTCGTGGTAGAGACCGTTCGGTTCATTTCATTTTATCTGTTGCAAACGTCACATCATCTAGCGCCTCAAATTCGGCGCCGAAACGACAAATTGCAGACTTCGGCCCCCGTGGTCTGAGCTTTAACAGCAGGTCACTCCTGATCCGAACGAGTGCGCTTCATCAAGGTCGCTAACCGCGAGGCGAATTCCCGATGTGATCGGTCCACACTGCCGCAAGTGCTTAAGAAGCACTTCGCCGCGCGACTACCCAAAGTCGTTGACCTGCGAGGTCAGACAGTTCCATTGCTGCATTGTCTGCAAGACCGACCAAGTTGAAGCCAGCTTGGTTCAGCCAAGCCTCAAGTTCGAGCGGCATCATGAGACGACTTTCTGATTGTTCTGCCCAAGTAGTTTGATCTCTGCAGTGCCAAGCCCGTGTAAGCTGCATTCGCGATCGCCGACGGTCGATAACAAAACTTGCGTCGCCGCGATACGGAACATCAGCTCTTTGCGGCCGGACGGACAACTCGGCGGGTCCAATGACTCCCGTGAGCACGGCGCTGCCGTTAAGCATCTCTAGTATGAGAATGCCGCCCGGATTAGTATGAACCGCCATCGTGGCGAGCGTCGCCAGCACTTCCTCATTGGTGAGCGCGTGAGCAAACACCGATCCAAGTGAGATGACAAGGTCGAAGGCCCTGCCCAGCTCCAAATGGCGCATATCGCCGATCCGAATGTTCGCTGTCGGGCAACGTGCCTTAGCGGCCTCAACCATCGTCGGGAGGAGATCCACACCCCAACATTCGATCCCTTCCCTAGCGAAGCGAGCGAGCGCGTGACCCGTGCCACATCCAATATCCAGGACTGCGTCCGGCGGATACGAGGCGTGGGCTAGAGCAAGCCGAAAACATTGCTCAGCCCATAGCGCTGCCTGCGGATAGAGCTGGTCATACCAAGCGCCGCTGCGATAGATCGTTTGGGGTGTCGCTTCTTCTGTAACCATTGGAGAGCCTTGATGAGACATAGAGCAAGAGCTGCCGGGATCTAGATATGGGTGTTCCGCTGCAACAGCTCTTCAAGAGTTTGCTTGAGCTTTGCGGCCGGGGTGTAAAAGACGGGAGAGAGCAGGACGCGTCCGTCTGGCTTAGCGAGGGAGATGGCTTGCTCTACGGCTTGCTCAAATGAGGCCTCCGTGAGAACGGTTCGCGGTCTGCTACCTGTCGAGAGAAGGCGGTCAATAACACCCCCGCCCGGACCGAACACAACGACTCCCCTGGCCTTTTGCTCAAGCATCGTGCAGAACCGGCGGAGGTCCTCTTTTTCTAGCTCGCTACTCACACGCTGCTCTCCCCCCGGCGACTCCAACGCTCCTCCAGCGACGACGATCAACGAATCGTCCGAGAATGTCCGCAACCCGGAAAGGGCCTTTCTTGGATTCATGGCGATCGTATCGTCATAGATCTCCACACCGTCGACCTTTCCTATGCAGTAACTGCGCTGCGGTAAGCCCCTGAAAATACGGAGGGCCTCACCGATGGCCGCAGTTTCGGCGCCGATCGCAAATGCGGCGGCCGCGGCAGCGAGTGCATTGGGAACGTGGTGCAATGGCATAGCTAGATCGGCGAGAGCGCAGATTCTTTCGAGCCCTTGCCTGGAGCGGTTCGCAATGTGACCGGCGGATACGACAATGCCCGAGTCAATATTGTCTGACATGCTATAGAAGACTCTTTGACCTCGCAGATCCTTTGCAAAATACGCCCTGACTGTTGCGTCATCCAAATTGAGGACTGCCAAATCGTCTGGCCCCTGGAAGTCAAGGAGACGCCGCTTTGCGTTGCGATAAGCACTGAGCGAACCATGCCAATCCTGATGATCGGGAAAGAAGTTTGTCACAACACCAATCCGGGGGCTTACACTAACGTAGTCGAGGTGATGGCTCGTCAATTCGAGCACCCCCCATGTGCCGCTCCCGAGAGAGTCGAGATCAGCAAGCATTGCGTGGCTAGGCCCAGAGGGTGTCAATCGATCGTCCGTTGATGCGCGCACCGGTATGCCTGCACCACGCAGAATTGAGGTCAGTAAAAACGTGGTTGTCGTTTTTCCGGCCGATCCCGTTATGCCGATCGTATTTTCAGGGGCGGCTCTAAGAATAACGTCGGCAAGATTGGAAAGGCGAAGCCCCCTTTCGCGAGCACTCATGATTAACGGTGCGCGCGCAGGTGTGAAGAGGTCGACGAACAACACCTCAGCGTCGGCGAAGTTAACCGGCTCACCAGCATGGTTTAGTCTGATGGACAGGCCCTGCGCTTTAAGGCGATCGATGCGTGGTTCATTTTCCTGCAACGTCTCGGCGCGCACTAAAACCGTAATTCTGTCGGATACCTTGGCAAGGAACTCTGCAAGTTCTACCGCATTGTCACCAAGGCCATCGACTAGGAGGCTTCGCCCAACAAAGGACGCCAACCTTGAGGATGCTTTCATCATCGCTATCCTTCAATTCTGTTGCTTACGCCGCTCGCTTTTGGCGAAGCAGGTTGCGTGCCACGTCATGAACGTTATCTGTCCGAGGGACGATTCGGATGCAAGTTCTGACGGATTCGACCGTTCGCGCTTTGGCGCATCGCCTCGAACCCGCGGGCTATAGGCGCTGTCACAAAACGACATGACCGGATTGATTTTTCTGTATCACTAGCCTGCATCGTCGACGTCGCGACATCGCCCTAACTGGAAGCGCCGGCTAGAAAGCATGTTTCTGATGCCACACCTTCGACAACGGATTCCGCGATCTATTTGACTGCACCTTTTGCGAGTCCTTCGACGAACCATGATTGGGCAGCGAGGAAAGTGACGATGAGTGGAAGGACCACGATGGTCGAAGCGGCCATAAGGGGGCCGTAGTCATTGCCGGCCTCCTCGTTCCTGAATGCCATGATGCCAAGCGGCGGTGGCATTAGGGCCTCGTCGCGGACTGCAATCAGGGGCCAGAACAAATCGTTCCAGTGGCCGACGATCGAAAAAATCGAAAAGGCGATAATCGCAGGCATAGCCATCGGCACCATAACGCGCCACACGATTGCGACTTCACTGAGCCCGTCGAGCCTGGCGGCATGCACGATGTCGTCGGGAATGGACTTGAAAAACTGGCGGAACAAGAAGATGCCGAAAGGCGAGACGATAAAGGGGAATACCAACGCGGCATAGCTATTGAGAATACCAATCTGGTAGCCGAAGATGAACAGCGGCAGGGCCAGCACTTGGTGCGGCAGAAGCAGGCCGATCAGGACGAGAACGAACAGCGTGTCGCGGCCGCGGAACTCAAGTTTCGCGAGCGCATAGGCGCAAGGCGCGCAGACTAGAATCTGAAGCACTAGGATGACTGCACAGATAAGGGCGCCGTTACACATGTAGCGGAGCAGTGGGGCGGCGGTGAGCGCCTTTGTGTAGTTTTCGATCGCGTACCACTGCTCGGGGAAGATCGAGAAAGAGGCGCGAAAGATCTCGCCAGGCGGCTTGAGCGAGAGCGAGACCATCCAGACAAAAGGCATCATGATCAGGGCCGCCGTCAGGAGCAGCACAGCATGACGGGCGATCGCGGTTAGTCGAGCGGAATGATGATGTGCGGCATTCATTGGTAGTGTACTCTTCTGTCCATGACGCGAGCTTGGAAGAGGGTGAGCACCACGACGATGACGAGGAAGACGACCGTCACGGACGCGCCATAACCTGTTCTCAGGTACTCGAAACTCTCCCGATAGAGCGTGTAGAGTAGCACCTCAGAGGCATGACCAGGTCCGCCCTTGGTCAGGATCTGCACAGCGTCAAAGGCCTCAAAAGCGCGCAGCGCGATTACAATGACAACGAACATTGATACCGGCCCGAGCATGGGCAGCGTTACAGTGCGGAGACGGTCAAGCCACTGGTTTGCGCCGTCTATCTCGGCCGCGTCGTAGAGGTCCTGCGGAATGGACTTGAGACCGGCGAGGAATAGCACCATAGCAAAGCCGAGATTCTGCCAAATGCCGATGACGGCCAGAACCGGAAGTACCGTTTTCTCGTCTCTTAGCCAGTTAGCGGTCGGCAGGCCGAGGCCTGACAGCGCCTGGTTCGCTAGGCCGATGGTGGGATGCAGCAGCGCCTCCCATGCGATCGCCATGGCAGCAAGCGTGGCCATGAAGGGCAGGAAATGGATTGCGCGGTAAAAGGCGCGCAGAGATTGACCGCTCTCGATCAGAAGCGCGATGACGAGCCCCAGGACTACAGTAGCCGGGACCACGATCAGCACGTAGAGCACGGTGTTGAGGAGTGAGATGCGGAATCCGACATCCGCAAAGACCTCAGCAAAGTTGTCTAGCCCGACGAAGCTAAGCGACAGTGCGCCGAACTGCCAGCTGGTAAGCGCGATGACGAAAACAGCAGCGACAGGCAGCAAGTAGAGTATCACCAAGGACAGGAAGGCCGGACCGGCGAGCGCCCAGGCGACCACTGTCTCTAGCAGCTTCGTGCCGCGCACGGATGCCGCGAGCGCGGCCCGAGCGGACAGCATTCGGCGCGATGGCTCGGCTGTCGTCACGGTCATCGCACATACTCGCGGCGGAGGGACGTCACATTAGCCGTCGCCGGAACCGGTGCGAGGTCTTTTGGACGAATGCGCCGGCCTTCGCGGGTGAACATGAGCACGCGATCGGGCTGGACGCCGAGGTTGAGCGTTTGGCCAATCGCGACGTGAGGCGCACGCTCCGCCAGGAGTCTTGCGATCACCGGCTCGGCCACGCTAGGGATGTCGAGGTGGACATACAGGTCGGAGCCCATGTGCTCGATCAGTTTGACCGTCCCCGTTAGGGAGCCGGGACCAGATCGCTCCGCCAGGTGGAACGCCTCCGAACGGATGCCGAGTGCTACCTCAGCGCCAGCATCCCGATCCAGGTCGACCGCGAACGTCGAGCCGGCAGCATCGACCAGACCCCGCTCACGCACGACGCCATCGAGCATGTTGATCTTCGGCGAGCCGATGAACTCTGCCACGCGCTTATCGGCCGGGTCGGCATAGATCTGCCGTGGGGGCGCCACCTGCAGTAGCTCTCCCTCCAGCATGACCGCGACTCGGTCCGAAAGCGTCATCGCTTCCGCCTGATCATGGGTGACATAGATAAAAGTCACTCCTAGCCGCTTGTGCAGTTCCTTGATTTCAGCCCGCATTTGGACTCTGAGCTTGGCGTCGAGGTTCGATAGCGGCTCATCCATCAGAAACACGGCCGGATGGCGCACCATTGCCCGCCCGACGGCGACACGCTGCCGCTGACCACCCGACAACTGCCCGGGCTTCCTGTCGAGGAGATGTCCGATTCCGAGCGCGTCGGCTGTCCGCGTCACCTCGGCTGCGATATCTGCGTTGGCTCGCTTCGTGCCTGGCAAAAGCCTGCCCAGTACTGGCAGCCGCTGCCACGCCGAAAGCCGCCTCATTCTCAATGGCAGACCCATATTGTCCGCCACGGTCATGTGCGGATAGAGCGCGTAGGACTGGAACACCATCGCGACCTCCCGCCGCTTCGGCCGCACCCCATCCACTACACGCCCGCCAATCGCCACCGACCCGCCGTCCTGAACTTCCAGCCCCGCGAGGATACGCAACAGCGTGGACTTCCCGCACCCCGATGGCCCCAAGAGGGTCAGAAACTCACCCTTCGCAACCTCGAGCGAGACGTCGCGGAGAATTGGTGTCGCGCCAAAGCTCTTGGCAACGTGATTCATTGCGACGCCTATCATCGCTGGACCGCCTTTTTGGTCGGCTCTGCATTGAGAGTAACAAGCAGAGGCTGATGATCTGAAGCGTCGACGTCGGCAAGAACCTTGGCTGAGATTATTCGCCCAGCAAGATCCGCCGATGTGAAGCAGTAGTCGATGCGTTCACCAATCTTGCCGGAAAAGTCGTTGTAATAAGTGGCGCCAGGATCATGATCCTCGCGGAAGGGCGCAGTAGTTGGCGCATCCCGATTGGCGACGAACCACGCATCGGTAAAGCCTTGCGCCGGCCTCGCCATACCGGTCTGGATCATTAGGTACTCGTCGCTACCGGGACGAATGTTGAGATCGCCCAGTAGGATCGCCATTTCCGGTATCGAGTTCAAGCGCGGCTCCTCAAACCACGTGTCATCATCGTGACATCCCGAAATGGGAGGCCCCTCTTCGATCGACGTTTGGTGGATTTCCACTAGACGCCGAACCTGCGCCTTGCTGTCGCTGGATAGAACATGGGTAGCATAGACTCGAATATCACTGAACGGCGCCGCCACGACCGCCTCAAGCACGCCGCATTGCAGCCCAAGTCGTGCCGGCTGTGCAGATTTCGGCAACGTGTGTCGCTTGATACTGAGTATCGGAAATCGAGAAAGAAGAAGATTACCGAACTGGCGGCGCGTCGTCATCGTCTTGAATAAATCGATGTTCGGATTCCACGCACTGAAGTGGTGAGGAAGTTCTCGCTTCAGAAATTCCAGCTGGGATACATTCCCTGATCTCTCCCAGAAATTGTCGACCTCCTGCAGGGCTACGATGTCTGCTTGCGCGACGACCTCTGCTATCCGGCTGACATTCACTTTCCGGTCGCGGCCAATGGCTGAATGGATATTGAATGTCATCAGGTCAATAGACTCCACTATTTCAACTCCAGGGCGATAGACTGAGCAGGCGGGCTGGGGCGCCCCTTGTCGACGAACGCATTCACTTGCGGAGCAGCGCCTTCACGTCTTTCGTCATTGCTGCCAGCGCGTCCTGAGGCTGCGCTTGGTTTAGCATCAAGGTACGCAGATGATCATTGATCACCGTCGTGAGTTTCATAGAATTGTCTCCTGGAAATGACTCGAACCGAGTGAGGATCGGGACCTGCTTGACTGCTGTTAGATAGTTTGGATGCTCTTTGTAGTAACTTCCAAGCAAAGCTGGATTCTCAACGGCTTGAGTATTCATCGGGATATAGCCAGACTTCATGGCAACAATCGTCTGACCAAACGGGCCCGAGGCGAACTTGATATACTCCCAGGCAGCTCGCTGCTTGGCAGGATCCTTAGTCAGGATCATGGCACAATTGCCGCCAGCTGGAAGGCGCGCGTTCGGTGCGGTCATGGGGAACGCTCCGGTGCCGATCTGAAAATTGCCTGCGGCCTGCTGTTCAAACTGCGGCAAGAGGCTACTGGTTGAGATCAATATTCCTAGCCCACCCGCGGAAAATGTCTGCCACGCTTGACTACGCGACATGTCTACCTGGCCGGCCTCACGAAAATCCGCCAATAAGCGAAGCGCCCGCCGCCCGGCTTCATTGTCGAAGCCAACCTCTCCATCGGCAGTCATCATCTGACCGCCAAAACTCGCCAGAAGCGCTTGGAAAGTCCAATTCCCGGTGGTGGCGTAGTCAAAGAAGGCACCGATTTTGGGTCGGCTTACGGCCTTGATATCGCGAGCGAGTGCGAGGATTCCATTCCAATCGGAAGGAAGCGCGAGAGGGTCATGACCAGCTTTGGCGACCAAGTCCAGGTTGTAAAAGACGATCGGCACCGAAGTCGCGAATGGCAACCCGTATGGCTTGCCATTCAAAGCGCACATCTCCAGCACAGCGGGCACATATCCTTCGACTGCCCAATTGGCATCAGCCGAGATGAATCTGTCGAGGGGAACGACGACACCGCGTTCGATAGTGAGGCGAGCTCGGTTATAACCTTGAAAGACCACGTCGGGCAAATCACCGGCGATCGCTCCGCGTAGAAGATTCTGGGTGAGAACATCATAGTCCGGCTGCGCAGGATCTGAACGGAAGCGGGCCGTGCTGTGACCGGCCAGGAAGCTCTCATTCAAGGCCTGGTAAAGATCAACCGGCGTGGTGTGCAGGAGCCGAAGTGAAGTGTCTTCAGCCGAGGCCGGCCTACACACCGCCACACAAATAGCGGCAGCAGCGACAATGTGCGTTAAGAGCATTCTCATTTGATGAGCCCCTTCATGTTTTCGCTACTCGCCTCTGCGAATGCCGACCGGAACGATCGGTTACGCTCGTACAATGACGGGAGGATAAAGCAATCCAGATCTCAGCGTCCGTTGTCCGTCAAGCTGGATTGACATTGGATCCCACCGATGACGTCGCATTCGATGACATGTCGGATACAGCTTCGCCTATCTCGATGGGTTAAACGAAACGGATCATCCGGCGGCGTTCCTGAAGGCCGTCGCCGTGCCTGGCTATCAGGTGCCGTTCGGCAGCCGCGAGACGCAATGCCGTCCGGCTGGGCACTGGTCGCCTCCGGGTTATGGCGACCATCCCCGGCCGGGAGGACCGGCTGAAGGTGATTGACCAGAGCGCCGATGACTCTACTAATGCGGTTTTCACACTGCGGTTCTTCGCCGAGTTCGCCGCGACTGAGCGCACCGGCAAGACGACCATCATTCGCCCCCCCGCCACACCTTCTCCAGCAGCGTATCGCTCGCAGCTTGGTCGCCGACCTCAATGAGCCGACAGCCTCGCTCGATGCCGCGAACCGCCAGAGCGGTCATCGAGTTGATCAACGAGGACAAGACACCGGGCTGCCATCGTCCGCATTTGCCCATTCGCAAGCGTCGGCGCAGTAACTGCTGCTACGCGATCTACTACACGTCGGCGCCGGCACACCCCTGGTCGCAGCGAGAACTTGCCCCGGGCGCGACGCGTTTGATGGAGGCCGGCCCGCGGCTCCCCGCTGAACTCGCTGCACGCTTGACTCGTCGCACGCTGACCACGCGGCGCACCGCTACGGCTGGTGACGACACGCCGATGCCGGTGCTCGATCCCGGTTGACATGGCAACCGCATCTGCCAGTTCTGCGCGCATGCCATGGATGACCGGCCCTGGCGCGGGCCCCTCGGTGCCTGCGGTTGTGTACGTGTTCGCCAATCGCCAATGGTCGCGGCACGGAGGAGATCGCCGGACAATTGATAGGCTTTTCCCGCGTTCTGCAAGTAGAAGGCCGCCTACAAGGCGCCGTGTCGAGGTTGACCGCAACACAGCCGAGCGTTCCATGCGCAGATTGCCATAGGAAGACCAGCTCATTGTTCAGCGGCAGCGAGGGTGGCGCCGAGAATTGGGCGATCCTAACTTCACTCGTGAGCACGGCAAAACTCCATGAACTCGACCCGCAGGCCTACCTGACCGATGTGCTGGCGTGCATCGTGTCCAGGCGAACCGAGAGCCATCAGCTGCACTAGCTGCTCGCCTGGAACTGGAAGGCGCCATCGCATCGCACAGCCTGCTGCATGAACGCGCGTCGCCATAAAGTAGCATCGTCGTTGGCGTCAGCCGCGATGCCGCTTTCGGAGCTTGGGCGATGGCTCCAGGCTCGCGTCCATCGCCATCCTGCCGCCACCGGCATCCTATGCTCGACGTATGCCGCCGCGATCGTCGCCGGACCGGCGTCGATGAGCCCGCTCGACTGGATCTGCCCGCTGCTCGCGATCGACGCCGACGCTCTCAGCCATAGTGGCAAGCCGGAGTTCGCCGCGATATCGGTCGCCGCGCTGGACCGCAACGAGATCAGCAACACCCTCTCGACCGTACCCGATCGGTTCGAACCGATGCACCAGCGCGAAGTTTGGCGATATCGATCCTTCCGGGCTTCTTCCGTGATGCAGCTCAGACCGTCGGCGTGTGCGCTGTTGCTGGACGCCGGCAACGTCAATCAACGGCCTGCTGCTGCCCATCCTGCTCCACAGTCGCGACGATCAGAGCCGTCCGCTGCTCGAGTCACCGCAAGGCGCCTGTAACGCCCACGCCCAGTGGCCGTCGAGGTCTTGCGCCAATATTGGACACGCGCATGCTGATCACCGCGGACGTGGGAGCTCATTTCGGTTACTAGTACCCACTTTCCTTGGAAAGTGAGTCATGATTCAACATCGGGATGATACCCGAAGCAAGAGAAGTCCACCTTTCGAGGAAAGATCGCGAGGTGCTTGAAGCTTGTTGCCGGTCCCCGGTGACATTGCAGCGCGATTTGAAGCGAGCGCGGATTATTCTCTTGGCGGCGGCTGGGCGTAGCACCCGATCGATCGCCAAGGAAGTTGGGGTCCAGCCGCGAATCGTCAGCCTTTGGCGGCATCGCTTTGTCGACCTTGGCCTTGAAGGACTGCAAAGCAAACCGCGCCCCGGCAAGCAGCCGATCTATACAAGGTCGACCGACAAACGGATTCTGAAGTTGCTCGATAAACCGCCGCCTGCGGGGTTTGCGCGCTGGACCGGGCCTCTGCTGGCCGGGGAACTTGGCGATGTTGATGTCCAATATGTCTGGCGGTTCTTGCGCAGCCACAAGATTGATCTCGCGGCCCGCAAGTCCTGGTGCGAGAGCAACGATCCGCATTTTACGGCCAAAGCCGCCGATGTGGTTGGCCTCTATGTCGCCCCGCCCGAGAAGGCCATTGTACTATGCGTGGACGAAAAGCCTTCAATCCAGGCTTTGGAGCGAGCGCAGGGCTATCTAAAGTTACCCAACGGCCGAGCCCTGACCGGCCAGAGCCACGACTACAAGCGGCACGGCACGACCACGCTGTTTGCGGCGCTGGAAGTCGCCACCGGAAAGATTATCGCGACGCATTCGAAACGCCGTCGCCGCGTCGAGTTTCTCGACTTCATGAACAGCATCACCGCAGCCTTTCCGAACCGCCAGCTTCACGTCATCCTCGATAATCTCAACACCCACCAGAAGAACGAGGATTGGCTCAAGGCACATCCCAAGGTGAAATTTCATTTCTCGCCGACAAGCGCGTCCTGGCTCAACCAGGTCGAGGTATGGTTCTCGATCTTACAGGAACAGTCGCTCAGCGGCGCTTCCTTCACGACCCTCAAACAGCTTGAGCAGCATATCGATGCCTATGTCGAAGCATATAACCTCAGAGCTGAGCCCTTCGTCTGGACCAAGAAAAAGGTCCGTCAACGCCGCTTCAAAGACCGCCGTATCACTGAGCTATGATTCCGGGTACTAGCTACACGCGTCGCCGCAACAAGAGTTATCCGGATTCTATACAGCTGGGCACAATCAACAGGTGCGATTATGGACAGAACCTGTCACTCCTCAGCAGCACCTGCTGGCGCGATTGCCGAGGCAAGCGACGCGTCAACTACCAACGCTGGTCGTTGAGCTGCATGATGGAGGCATGGGAAGTATTGCGAATGGCCATAACCATAGGTCAGAGCAACGGTTCGAAATGCAACATGAATCACGATCGGTTCTCACTAACGGAGCTAATCCATCGCTAAACCAACTCCCTTCCGAGATGTTGCCGCCTGTAATCTGTCATGGAGAGGACTCTAGCATGAGAGCCTCGCGCATGCGGTTCAGGGGCTCAGGCCATTGGCCTCTCTTATCTAACGATAGTGCTGCTCGCTAGCAGAACGAGGACCTGAACGGAAATAGTATAAGCACCAATACTCGCAAGAAGGCCGTCGTCTTCGCCGCCGGCTCCCGCCTGCGTCCGTTGACTAATCTACGTCCGGCGCCACTGGTCGATTCCGATCCTTCACAACGCCTTCAACCGAGAAGCCGTCGGCGTGCAAGAGGTGACGATCGTCAATATACATGTAGCAAGCGCTTTGGCCAGCTCGAAATCAACTATATCGAGTCATTCGTCTTCGACTGTACTAACGCATTTTACAAGAGAACACGTCTTGGCTCCTGCAATACAAGCTGCCGACTAATGGAGGCGTCATAATGCTAAAATACCTTCGCGATCCAGCGAACGCCATCACTATGGGTGGTCTTCTTTTTTCTTCGGCCAGCTTTTTTCTCGCTGTCGCCGGGCACCTCGATCTGGCAGTGGCGGCGGCGCTTTGGGCTGTTTTGTCAGATCACCTCGATGGGATCGTCGCAGCTCGCACACAGAACCGCGACCCCGATGTCGCAAAAATTGGAAAGAGCCTCGACGGCTTTGGCGACATTATCTACGGGGCCGTTTTGCCGGCAGCAATCGTGATTCAACTTAGTCAGGCGTCTCCACTTGCGCTAGTGGTTGCAACCGCTCTACTCTTAGCTGGCGCAATCAGGCTCAGTTACTTCGCAAATTTCGGCAGATTATCCGACGGTTGTTTCCTTGGGCTTCCCCTATCATACGACATACCAATAATGGCCGTCGCTTTTGTGATCCGACCGCTGCTCCCGACCGAGCTATTCGTACCATTTACCCTCAGCATTTTTCTTGGACTCGCGGGATTGCACGTTGCGTCTATTCGTGTGCCATCACCGAACATGGCGATGTACGCTGCAATTATTATATTCAATGTCGTAGCATCGACGCTACTAGCATTAAGAGCTCTGAATTAGACCACGTCGTCCCCACTTGCGTTCCATGACAACGGAAGCCTCTCGTTACGGACCGCATGAAAGACCAAGAGTTCAGGTGAAAATGATGAGCACAGCCCCTGGCAAGAAGACATGCGCAAACTCATCGAGACAAACTTTTTACGGTCGCATGCCAGTAAACCACGAATAACTCGAACCCTGCTTCTTCAACGATCTTGGAAGAGATCACTCCACCGGAACAAGAGAAACGGATGATTCTTGACCCCCATTCCGATCTCTCGAGAGACGTGTTCGTAGGTGAATTTAGATGTCTGCAGCAGAATTTGCATATCTAAGCGGCGAAATCGTTGCGTGGAATGAGGCCAAAGTACACGTGTTTGCGCCCGTGTCGAAGTATGGCATAGGTGTCTTCGAAGGCATACGTGGATACTGGAACGAAGAGATAGAGCAATTATATCTCTTTCGGATCGCTGATCACCTTGAAAGGTACTCCTTCTCGCAAAAGGCGATGCGATTCGACCAAGGGCCATCCAGAGAGGAGTTGGCCGAGGCACTCGTTCGGCTGTGTCGCAAAAATGCATTCCGCACAACCGTGCATATCCGGATGATGGCGTTCATCGACGGAGCTGGCGAGATAGGAGCAACGGGCCCCGTAGGAACTGCGATCACAGCGTTGCCAAGGCAGGCCACTAAACAATCCATCAAAGGCGCTTCAGCTCAGATCAGCTCCTGGGTGCGCATGCCAGATAACGTTATGCCAGCGCGTATCAAATGCAACGCAAATTATCATAACGCACGGTTGGCTGTTATGCAGGCGCAACACGATGGTTATGATGTCGCTTTCCTTCTTAATACACGGGGAAAGCTGGCGGAGGCACCAGCGATGTCCGTATTCCTCGTTCGCGATCGCCAACTGATCACGCCGAGCGGCACCAATGACATATTAGAGTCGATTACGCGGCAGACCGTGATGGAGTTAGCATGCAGACATATTGGACTGCAGATCGTCGAGCGCGACGTCGATCGGACAGAGCTGATCCTTGCCGACGAAGTGTTCTATTGTGGCACTGGTGCCGAAATCATTCCGGTTACATCTATAGACCGCATAGTTGTTGGGAGCGGTCAACCCGGAGCTATCACGCGCGAGTTGGTGGAACTCTACCAGTCGGTCGTCACCGGCAGAAATAAAGAGTACGCCTCTTGGCGGACTCCCGTTTTTTGATGATAGGAGTGCTCACTGGAGCTGTTGACGTATTCGTGCGTTCGGAAAGCAGTTCGCAGATAAAGCTTGCGACTTGTTGCCATAGCGCCATCGCGACCGCGCGGTCACCGACACGGTCGCCTCCTAAAAAAACATATCCTTGACGATGCGTTCCTTCGCCTCTCGCGACCAGGTGCGATAGCTTCGCCCCTGACCGCAAGCCGCTCGGGTGTAGCCGCGACAGCTTCAAAATTCTTAGTGTGCGGCACGTTCACTCACATGAGCTTTTAGCAAATAAAACACCAGGAGATTTTCTGACAATCGGACATCATCCGATAGGTCGTGGGGCATCTACACGCTTCCTCTCAATTAGCACACGCACAGCCTCTTTCACAATCAACGTGCGCTTATCATCCGTTGGCCGATCTCTCAGAAAAATATAGACGTCGACACCGAGAAATTCAGAGCATGTCCGGTTTGGGGGGTGTATGTAATACTGGTTGGGTTGTTGATGTACGTCAGCCCTACACTCGTATAGATTCCTGGTGCAAGATGTGCGGTATACGTTCCCGAGATCGCCTTGCTATCCCAATGCACAAAATTCCCTTTGGCTAAAGCAGCATTCACCGCAAGGTTGCTCCAAACAGTGTCCGTGGCGACAAAAGAAATTTGATCGTCGGGCCGGCTGTCGAAGAGTCCCTTTGCATAGAGACGGAGTTCGGCATACTGAGTAACCTTATTTAGATCGGGCGGAGCGCACATTACCGAGAATCCACCATAGATGCCGCGAGATGCGATACCCTGAGGAGCACTTTGCCAGAGCTGCCTGTCCGCGGCGACATAGTAAAAGCTATTCCCGCTGGTTCTTGGTTGTGTCGGGAACGCCAAGCTTACGTATTTGCTGTCGTTGAACCCGACGCCCGCCCGCAGCCATGTCTGGGCTAATCCGGGAGCAGCGTTGTTCTTGTAACCCGTTTCATCCAGTAAGAGCGTTCCCGAATTGCGTGTACTCCAGTTTAGGCCGGTGGGGTTCTCGGTAATTGACGTAAACACGCCATCCGGACTGGTGGAATGCTGGACTGAAACTTTGGTGTAGAGCCGATCATCAAAATTGTATTTCAAGTTGACACCTGGCGCCGGCATGGAGCCGAGGCTCAGGCCTCCTTGGTATAGAATGTTCGACGAGGGTCCGAACACGTTTGAGCCTGCATTTCCTCCCACAACTGTGCCCGCAAATTCATATATGTTGTTTAGATAACCTGCTTTGAGTTCAAGCTTTCTGTCGAAAAAGGTCTGATAGTATGTGATTTGACTAATTCCCAATCTGTCTGGGCCGCCGGGCTTCCACGTATAATATTGCTGCTCGGCTCCCACGACGATCTGGCCATCGGGAATCCCGTATCGGCTGAGATCGTATGTGACGATCATGTAGGTATAAGTGTTAAACGTCGGATTCTGGCCGTTGTATAATTGATTGGCAATTGTGCTTCTGGCTGCATCGGGGAGAAGATTGTTTGCGAAGCTGTTTACTGTCCAAGCAACATAACCGATTCCGACGTCTGCCAGCGCGGATCTGACGCCACCTTTATCCTGGACTACAGTGTCAGCGGGACCAGGCACACCGAGGACCAATCCTTTCTGACGGAGATTTTCGAATCTTGCAAATGGGTCACCATCCGTGCTGCTCTTCTTTGGTTTGAGCCGGTTCGTAGGCTGCGGTTGCTTCGAGCTACTTGCGAGACTTGCTGCTCCTTTTTCACGCAGCTTATCGACGCTCGCGGCCGAATCGTTCTTTTTTTTGATTTTCGTTTTGGCGACCTCATCCGGGAAGCCGCTCTTGGGATTAGGTATGTTGGCACTTTGTGCGAGTGCCGGGCTGCCAACAAGACACGCTGCTAGGGAGAGTGCGAAAACAAGGCCCCCTTGATATGTTGTCGGTCGAAAGTTGAAGGCAGATTTTCCCGCTATGCTCACCGAATATGGCGGCATCGCCAGATAATCTTCTACGTCTAGGCCAACAACGCTATTCACCTCAACTCGCATGTAACCCCCAAGAACAACTAAACCTTGACATGTGATCCATTGCATAGACTGCAATAGATAACGGACGGGGTCTGTTACGCTCGCATCATGAAGGTGGGATCAAGCGTTCCAGATCTCAGGGGCGGTTGTCTGTTGAGCGGGATTGACACTAAGCGAGCAAATTCCCACCTCGTCGGTGGGGAACAGACCCGTGATGCTCTCGCGAAAAGTCCACCGACTCCCGGACACGCTTCGCACATGCATTGGGCAGATCGCGAGGATCAGGTTGCCTCCGTAGCTCTTATGAATGATCTCGCGGCACGAATGGAGGGAGCGACCGCAATGCCAGTGCGCGACAGGCGGTCATCTTATGGTCCATCCGACCTGATTATTTTAGAACTGACTTCCCGGTTCGCCAAAAAAGCTGATGCAGAATCGCCCTCAAGATTGAACATGAGAGCGCGGCATGCCGCGATACTTTCCCACAGCGCCATCAGCCAGAACTAACTTGCCATGCCGTGCGCATCATCGATTTATCTTTGACGAAGAAGGATCTATGCATGTCTACACGATCTTCCGTAATAGAGCCCGGCGCGTTCGTCGTCAGCCTTACTCCCTTCCAAGCAGATGGTAGTCTTGATGAGCCGCTGATCCGCCGTCATTTTCAGCGTCTCGCATCCTCGGGGATTGGAGTTTATGTAGGTGGAAGCGGGAGCGGGGAAGGCCTGACGCTCAGCCTCGAGGAAACCGCGCGGTTGTACAAGATCGCTGCGGAGGAGTTGAAGGGAAAGGTACCTGTCAGGGCGATGGGCATCGAACCGCGCACCGCCGAGGAGATAGTTTCCCTGGCCCGGTTGGCAGCCGAGGCCGGTTTGGACGCTATGCAAGTCTATTCGCCATTGGCACCGGGCGCAACGCCGGAGGAGTTGGAAGCATACTTCACCGAAACCGTCTCACGGATCGATTTGCCGACTGTGATCTCGATCCATCATGCAGTTGGCTATACAGTTCCGTCGGAAGTAGTCGGTCGGCTAGTGGACCGACACCACAATATCATCGGCGTCAATTGTACCCAAGCCGACATCGACCTTCTAGATAGAGTCGCCTCCCGCGTTGCCGTTCACGTTGCCGATGTTGCGGAAGTCCTGAACAATTTCGGCTTCGGTGGCCACGGGTTCCTGTGCGGAGAAGCGAATATCGTTCCCAGATTGTGCGTCCGCCTCGCTGCGAGTTTCAAGGAAGGCGCTCATAACGAGACATTCCAGTTGGCTAGAACGCTACTGCACATCCGTCGCAAGGTGACGGCCGAGTATGGCGTGAGAGGCATCAAAGCGGCTCTGAATTATCTCGGACTCGGTGGGGGACACTTACGAAGCCCGCGTCTGCCGATCAAGAAAGCCGATGAAGTTCGGTTATTTTTCGACCTCAAGCAGCTCGATATTCCGAGGATAGAATCTCTGAATTCTTAACTGCACATTGCCGCCGGAGATCCAGCGACAGTCCGAAAAGCGGTAACAGACAACATGCCGCTGATCACGGATGAAGAGGCTCTCAATAACAGCCTGCGCCAGTAGCTACCGCGCACCAGCGCGCAGGATACTGGTCGATAGATCATCGATCGCGTCGCTTGGACGAAGCGGAACAATATTGGTAATCTCATCCATGGCGTATCGCTCTCCTTGAGAGATTCTGGCAAGCGCTTCGACACCCGCCTCGATACGCCGCCCATCTCCGGGCGTCATCACCCAGCTTCGCGCATTGGTCGCGGACCCTCTCCTTCAAGGCGCGCTTGCTAGCGTTTCCAGCTATGTCTCGCTTCTACCCGGCGAGTTGATGTCGGTTTGACGGACACCAAGATTGGGTATTTGACGGAGCCGGAGGTGGCAATAGAGAAAAGGCAGTCAGCGATTTCAGGGTCGGAACAGTCAGCTTGGTCAGCGAGCGCGGAGTGTCGGTTGTGCAAGCCAGCGGCGACCTGCACGTGAATGCTCTGTGCACTTCGAAGGAAATCGACGCGCCATATTGCAAGCTGCGCTACCAGGACAGATGCCGGCCTTGAGCAGTGTTCTCCGAGTTTGTCTGTTTGGAAGGACTGTCCCGCCGACGTTAAGAGCCTCAAGAGGCGGACGTGTACAACAATAGGTGGTCGATCAGGTGCGGCCGGCTTTGTCGCGTGTCGAATCAAGGCTTCCCGCGTCATACGATTCGAGACTGACTTCCTTAAGAACGCTCGAACCGCTGGAGAGCCGCCGACCTAGCGCTTCGACAAAGCGATCGTAGCGCTCAGCGCCCTTGGCGCGCGCTGCGGGGCTTGACTGCTCCGGCAATGCCGGAGTTGCTGTCAACCAGAAGCGGATGAACAGGGCAATCGTTTCCAGCGCAACACCGTCATTACGCTCCAGGCGCTCGAGCACCCGCACGATTCGGTCGAGCCGCTTGGCTATCGCCGCTTCCCGCCTTTCGGTCTCGTCGGGAGACAGAAAGGAGGCAATGGCGGCCTCCGCAACCAGCGACTTGGGCTTGTCTTGACGCTTTGCGAAGGTCTCGAGACTGCGAAAGATCTCTCGATCGAGATAGATGCTGAGCTGGGCCTTCTTCATCGCGCCAATCTCAAAGGCCCATCTTATCGTCCGGGTCGAGGCTAACCGAACGTGCCAGCCCCTGCATCGAGCGGTTGAGGGGCGTCGCTTGTGCGGCATCAGCATCGCTGTCATCGAGCCCGGCATCGAATTCGTTATCGGCGTGCCGATCCGTGATCACGACCTCCTCCTGCTGCGGCAGTTCGGGCTCGCGGCGAATGCCGCCATTCCCATCGCGGACGTTGCGCTTTAACGAGGTAAGCAGACCAACCGAAGGCGGGATCGGTATGCGGCCCGACCAATCGTCGGGCTGGGCGACCAAGCCGACTGGAACGCTGCGCGACGGGCCGAGTATCCGGTTTTGGAACTGCGGATCTTCGTAGTAGCGGACCTTATGGGCGCGCACCGGGTGCACGCCGGAAACCATCACAATGGCCTCGCTGGGCGAGAGCTGCATGACTTCTCCGGGTGTGAGCAGCGGACGAGATGTTTCCTGGCGGCTGACCATCAGGTGGCCAAGCCATGGCGAGAGCCGATGCCCGGCATAGTTCTTCATCGCGCGCATTTCGGTTGCGGTTCCGAGCGCGTCCGACACGCGTTTGGCCGTGCGCTCGTCGTTGGTCGAGAAGGCAACGCGGATATGGCAATTGTCGAGGATCGCGTGGTTCGCCCCATAGGCGCGCTCGAGCTGATTCAGACTTTGGGTGATGAGAAAGCTGCGGATGCCATAGCCTGCCATGAACGCGAGCTGACTCTCGAAGAAGTCGAGCCGGCCGAGGGCTGCGAACTCATCGAGCATCAGGAGCAGCTTCTGCCGCCGTCGGTTGGTATCGAGGCTCTCGGTCAGCCGCCGCCCGATCTGATTGAGCACGAGCCGCATCAGGGGCTTTGTCCGGGCGATGTCGGACGGTGGCACCACAAGGTAAAGCGAGATTGGGCGGGGTCCGTCAACGAGATCGCGAATGCACCAGTCGCTGCGCCCCGTGACCTTGGCAACCACGGGGTCGCGGTACAGCCCCAGGAAGCTCATCGTGGTCGACAACACGCCGGAGCGTTCATTTTCGCTCTTATTGAGGAGCTCACGTGCCGCCGAAGCCACGACCGGATGGACCCGCTCTCCCAAATGGGGTGTCGCTAACATTGCGTTCAGGGTCGTTTCGATCGGGCGCAACGGGTCCGACAGGAAGTTGGCAACGCCCGCAAGCGTTTTGTCGGCTTCCGCATACAGGACGTGGAGAATTGCCCCGACCAGCAGGGAATGGCTGGTCTTCTCCCAGTGATTGCGACGCTCGAGCGCCCCTTCGGGATCGACGAGAATGTCGGCGATATTCTGGGCGTCGCGGACCTCGCAATCGCCTCGGCGAATTTCGAGCAGTGGATTATAAGCCGCGCTCGCCGGATTGGTCGGGTCAAAGAGCAGCACTGGCCCAAAACGGGCGCGCCATCCCGAGGTCAGCTGGAAATTCTCGCCCTTGATATCGTGGACGATCGTGGAGTTCGGCCAGGTCAACAGTGTCGGAATGACAAGGCCGACGCCTTTGCCGGACCGTGTCGGGGCAAAGCACAAGACATGCTCGGGTCCATCGTGCCGGAGGTAGCGGCCCTCAAAGCGACCGAGCACGACGCCATCTAGCCCCAGAAGTCTCGCACGGCGAACCTCCCGCGCGTCAGCCCAACGGGACGACCCATATGTCGTCACATGCTGAGCTTCCTTTGCCCTCCACACCGAAAGGAAGATGGCGACGCCGACGGATGCGATCCCGCCGCTTGCGGCGATGCACGCTCCTTTGACGAAGATGACAGGTGCGTATGCGTCGAACTCGAACCACCAAATGAAGAAGGCAGCCGGTTGGTAGACAGGCCAGCCCGCGATCGTGAACCAGGCAGGCCCGAGCTGCGGCTGGAAGGCCAGACGCCAGGCCGTCCATTCGGTGGCCGCCCAGAGGAAGGCGAGCACGACCATTGAGACAAAGAGCAGTTGACCCCAAAGAATCTTCGTCGCGGGCATGGCCAGAATTGATGCGCACCGCGAGGGCACCATTCAACGGCAATCCATTCGAGGTCGCAGTGTCGCGCAGCATGGCGAAGAGATCGGCGGGTCAGAGCGAAAGGTCGCGCTTGCGCCCAAAACTCCAGTCGACCCCTCCGGGACCGGCGATACCGCTGACCTGTTTGCCGAGCTCACGCTCCAGCGACGGTGTCCAGGGCACGAGCTGGAAGCCTAGCCCGTTGTCGATCATGGCAAAGCGACCCGAGGCGAGCGATATCCTTTGGCGGTAAAGCCCGGAAATGGTTTCTCCCGCCTCAGCGGGCAAATGCGCCAGCCCTGTCTCAGAGGCTAGGCGCCGGCCCACGGCATCGAGCTCACGGCTACGCAGAGTGCCTATCAGGTTGCGGCCTAGCGTGACTTTGTCACCATCCCGGCGGGCAAGCCCCTGCTCTACCAGCGCATCGATCCGGCGATCGAGCGCGGACCGAACCTCGGCACCGAATCCGCCGCGCGCGAGATCGACCGGCTCACGAGCGACCAGGCGCCGATCGAGCCAGGTCGCCCCTTCCGAAGCCACCTGCTGGTCGAGATTAAGATCTGAGCGGACCGCAAGCGCGACCCGCTGACGGCCCCTCATATCCTCGAAGCGACGCAATTCGACAATACCGCCAACCGGCCCGTCACCGGCCGCATCGATGTCGGGGAGCCTGAGGTGATGCACACGCCCGTCAATTCCGTCGACGACGGCGAATGCCGATCCCCTAAGCTCATCATCGAGGCCACGGGCGATAAGGCGGCCGATGATGGGCTCGCCATGACGTTCGCCTTCGAGCGCCCAGGAGGATGGCGAACGAGATGCGCCATCCTTTGCGAGTGTCTTGTGCAGCCGCTTGATGATATCGCCGCGTTCCCCAAGCGCACGCAAGCGCAGCTCCAAATCAGGGGCGAGAACCCAGCGCGCGGAGCCGGCGGGCTCAGCGAGCCCCAGCCGCTCGAGCGTCCGCATCCGGCCAATCCGGATCTCGCGCAACGGGTCGGACCCGCCGCCGCGCTCCGGCCGCAGATCAATCACCCCGTCCGTACGTCCCGCTTCCCGGGCAAGCGCGCGGTCGAGCCGGGTCCAGCGCTCGGCCGCCACCTCTGCCTCAAGGCCGCGCCGAACCTCAAGCTCTGATCGGGGACCAAGCTCGCGGGTGACCAGATCACTTGCGCGGGCCCGCAGGCCTTTGCTGATATAATCGCGGCTGATCACAAGGTCGGAACCGTCGTCGGCCCGGCCCCGCACCAGGATGTGAATGTGGGGGTGCTCAGTGTTCCAATGGTCGATGGCGACCCAGTCAAGCCGTGTACCGAGATCGCGTGCGGCCTGGTCCATCAACTCGCGCGTAAAGCTCCGTAAACTTGCGAGTTCGCCGGCGTCATCCGGCGAGACGATGAAGCGGAAATGATGCCGATCGTTCTCACAGCGCTCAGCAAAGGCTCGGCCATCTGCGCCATCTCCGGCAGCATCGAATAGCTCGCCACGCGATCCGTCACGGGTGACGCCGTCACGCCGCAAGTAACCGATATGAGCCCGCAGGCTGCCTGGCGAGCGCATCCGCCGCACGACACGCGCCTTGACCATGGCACTGCGGCCGCGATCTTGCAGGAGCCGGTTGGCCCTAACGGTCGCAGCGCGCCCACGCCCAAACCTGCCGCCACGACTGCCGGCACGACGTGAAAGACCGCCAGCCTTCTGCGCGGCCTGTAAGGCTTGCGCCAGGAAGGGCTTTGTTCGCGGCCCGCGTGTCGAGCCGATTCGGCCTGGGCGAATGCGGAAATCATCGTTACGGGTCATATCGGCCCCCGCAATGTGTGGAAAGCCGAGCCAAAACAGCGTCGTGGCGAAAATGACAAGTTGTGCCGGATCTTCGCAAGGTTTGGAGCGTATCTGAATTCACTGGCAATTCTCACCCAACCGACCGGCCGCACCTTGCGGCTTTTATCCTGCCATCCGCGGTCGGCTAGTCCCTCCTCGCCCCTTAACGCTCTCCAACGCGCGATAAACTTCGACAACACGCGACGAAATGCGACTGCGATCATCGGGCCTCCGCTTCGGTTGATCGCGACACAAAGAGCCCGGTCGCACCCGGTACGAAGGCAGGCATTCCTATGTTCGCAAGGTCGTTTGGAGTGTTCATCGAATGCAGAGCTGATGTCGATCCGGCATTAGCTGACGAGCTGTCCGGGCGGTCATAGAATAATGCTGCCTGCTGCCACGGAAGAATGCGTCGGATGGACAAAGCCGCATGCTCATTCTGCTCAATGCCGATCAATCCTGCGAGCCTGGCAACGTAAACCTGGGTTTCCTGAGGTAGTGGTTGCCCCGTAGCCAGATGCGCCTCGTAGCGCTTTGGACCCGCGTTGTAAGCTGCGAGAAATCCTTGCCGTCCAAACCGGTCGAGCATCTCGCGAAGGTAGGCCGTCCCTCCGAGAATGTTGCCGCGGGGGTCAAAGGGGTCGAGACCGAGGTTGTAGCGAATACTTAGGTCGACCCAAGTCTGGGGCATGATTTGCATCAGGCCCAATGCTCCCCGGGACGATACGGCGTCTACGTTTCCGCTACTCTCGACCTGCACGACGGCACGGATCCAGTGCTCCGGGATCGCAAATCGGTGGGAGGCTTCGGCCATGAAGGCTGTATATGAATTGACATGCAGGGAGCTGAGCGAATGCAAACTAAGCGGCGGGATTGCGGTCTCAGCCCAGCCTTCCGACGGGAATTCGAGGACCAGCAGACCTCCCAAAACCCAAACCGCCATTACGGAGATTGAAACGCAGGCGCTTGCGCTCGCGAAACTGATGGGTAGCGAGTTCGGCCGCTGGGTGCGAGGCCATCGCCAACGAGCATAGCGCACGATCTTCTTAAAAGGTCGGGCCGAGAAGGAGCAAGGGCGCGGCGATCCATCAACCGACGAGACTGCATATCCACGGAGCGGGCCGAACAAGATCAGTCTCCCTTTGTCCATACGGGCAGAGCTTGTCCGATGACGACGGATGCCGGAATCGGGCCGAAATAGCGTCCATCGAACGAGTCCGCCGACTGCCAGTTCATGAGAAAGACTTCGTCTGGCGCTATGAGGCGGCATCCGAGCCAAACCGGCAGCGGACGGCCACGTGCATCGCGATCCCGCGCCTGACCCATATCGATGCCGTCGACGGAAACGACGAGGCCATTTCTGCAGACGGTTTGCCCCGGCAACGCAATGACGCGCTTGAGCATGGGAACACCGGTCGGCAGATAGCCGTTCAAGTCCATGAAGGTGGCAAGCGGCTCGGGCGGGCGAACCGCCGCGAGCTCAGTCACAGTCAATCGTCGCGATGGCTGCAGACGATAGAGGCCGATCGGAACACTTTCTGAAGCATTCCAGATGTACGATGGAGCTGCATCTCTGTCCGAGCACAACGCGAGAGCTGCCGATCCGCAGATCGCTAGAATAATCGTCAGCCGCGCCATCAGAGGCCCCGTCTTCGACGGCGCAGCCAAGCCTGGTGGCGCGCTCGGGTGTAGGTTCGCGGCGCTTCGTTGACAGAGAGGCGGTTGTGAACGTGATGCCAATAGTCTGGCGCAGCATCTGCAGGATTGATCTCAAGTGCCTCAACCGCATCGATCAATTGCAGTGCGCGCTCGACTTTTGTCCATCCTGACAATCGGAGCAGACTTTCTCCGCCGGGGTATACCCAAGGGACAGTTGAATATCGCTGCCGTGGCGCCGCGGCGCGCAGAATGTCGATACGCGACAGAACGGTTCCAAAATCGTTGGACGTCCAGCGCACGAACGCGAAAATGCTACCGACCGCGAATGAAAGAATCCGGCGGTGTTGGTCAATGATCTTTTCCGATACGGGCCGGCCGAACCGAATTCGGTTCTCGATCCGCCCTTTGACCCACAATAGTTCGACAGTTGTGACATCGCTCATTTGACGGCCCCTTTGTTCGGAGACGTCTCTGGTTCGCGCCAACAGACGCGTATCCGCTGGCCCGCGGCTGCAATAACGTTGGCGGCCGCCAAGTGGTTATAGCGAAGCGCAACTAGGCGCGGTCGCGAAACCCTCGCGGCGGCCACCTTGCTGATTGCAGACGAAAACGTCTGATGTGTTAGGAGGAATCGGAGGGATTCAGGGTTAGCAGAGCTAGTGGAGCGGGCAGCGACTACGCAGCAGAGCGTTACCGGCGCTTTCCGTCTCCGATGGCGGCAAGGCCCGGTCCCCAAAGGCACCAGAGTTCTTGTCCCTGATAGCGCGATGCAGCTCTCAGGCCTTGCCTCTGCTCCGAGATGCGCCTGCCTTCGAAACTTTTTTGCAATGGGACGGACCTGAAGTGGCGCGAAGTTCGATCGGTCAACAGCGTCAGTCTCGTGCGTAGTGACAAGCCGATATTGGGGTAGGGTTTGACGACGGACGATCTGGCGCGGGTCGTAAGCAAAGTGCTCGAGGGGGAATAGGCTATTCGGCTTGGCGTGGAGATGAACGAAATCAGCGCGCCAGCCGCCCGTTTGACCGCCATCATGTTTGCGTTTGAGGCGATAGAGACATCGTTCAAATCCGCCAGTCAGATCGAACGGGGCACGGGCGATGATCAATACGGGGGCCTCACTGCGAAGACCCGTGGAGAACCGATCCCGCCCGATGAGATCGATTCCGCAGGCATGACCGTGCATATCTGCCGTCTCCTTCCATTCGTTGATCCCAGAGAAGCGATGGCGTCGGCGCTCGGTTGGCTGGCGCATCGAAATCGTGATGGTTGTCAATTGCAGCCGGTCGTGTGCAGCCTTGCGGCGTTCGAAGTCGCGCACGCTGGCGCCGCGATCTACGAAGGTCGGGATCTCGTATGGGGTAGCTGCCAACAGCCGGGGCGTTGTCGCGCCGGCACCTCGAGTCTCGCCAATCTGCGAACCTGCCCAGATCAAAACGTCCGCACTCCAAATCGGAACCATGCCACGTTCCGACATAGCTTCCGCACGAAACGTGATTGCCCCAGCGCGGAAGTTGATCGGTAAAACCCGTATCGACGTTGACGGCAAGGAGAACGGATATGCCGTCAGGTCTTGCGCATCGTATGGTGAGAGGTCGCCAGGCAATGAGCGCAACAGATCGCGTTGACCGCGCTCAGAGTGACGCCCATGGGCAGAGGATATGCAGTCCGACATGGGTCAGCGCCGCTCCTTGCCTGCATACGGAATCGGCGTCTGCCGTTTTGCGGGCAAGACCGTGCCTATGCCGGGATCGCTGGTTGATTTCTTGGCTCCACGGTCCGCCCAGGCTTTGAGGTCCTCCAGCGCATAAACAACGCGGCCGCCAAGCTTGCGATAGGTCGGCCCTGTGCCATAGGTGCGATGCTTTTCCAGAGTTCGGCCGGACAGGCCGAGAAAGCGTGCCGCTTCAGGGGTGCGCAATAATCGCGGCGGCAAGCCGGCGGTCGGATCGGGCATTTGAGCAGCTCCCGCGCTCGTCTGGAGGATGCGCGCGTTTGATCGCGCGCCGATGAGCATAATGGCGGAGTAGAAGTGCTTAAGGGGATGCCGAAGATGCAGTCATGATTTTCGGCACCCCCGGCTCCGTTCCTGACAGCTGACAGGCAGAGCACTATCCGTCAGCCAACGCACATCAGTTGACAAACGTTGCGCAAAGCGATGGTCCGCCGCTGCATCGTTGGCGCGTCTAGAGGCGCGCTTCCGGACCGTCCGAGGCCGACTCATTTGGGTGGTGCCCGGACACGCGATGGCGTGTGTCCATCGAGGGCGCGCAGCACCATCGTCAAACTCTCGCGGCGCTGGATGAAAATGAAATGGAGGTTCTGGCGGACGGCCCTTGACTGCGCGCCACGGACGATATGAGCGTCTGCGCCGATCTCGAAAGCCGCATCGAGCGCCAGCTTGCCTGAATAAGTGGCATCGAACCGACAGCCTTGTCTCTTTCAGACACAGGAGAGGCTAAGCCGAGGGGACATCGATCCATCGTCTGAATGGTTCGATCAAAACCATTGATTTTGCCAATCTACGAATGGTCGATAATAAAGGTAAGTTTGGAGAGCTCAGATATCGGGATCATCTTCGCCCCAGCTCTGAGACGAATTCTAAGGTCTGCGACGCGTATCGGCTGAGGCGAACCCATGACGACCGTCATCTTCGGCGGACGCGTGAGCGGCATCGTGCCGGCTCGAAGCGAAGGACTTCCTCTGGGTCGCTAAGCGCATATTTCTATAAACCACAGTATGCTTTTCCGAGGCTCCCCACGTTGATATGGATAAACACCGCGCGACTGAACGAAACTTGCGCAGCTGCAGCTTCGCAAGGATTGGTCGCCACCGATTGGGTCCGGGCTGCAGTCTGGTCAAATGGATCGATTTCATGGCAGCCAGATTGCCAAATATGAATAGTCCAGTCATCGAGATCCGATGCGAATGAGATCCATACATGATGCAAATCTGCCCGCCCCCTTAAATCACCGGCATTTTATGTACGCCCTAATCGGACCTGCCGCGCTTGGGTCGTCCGCCGCCTAACCGTGAACGGGCATGCAGCGCAAAAGCCAAGCGCGACTATAATTTCGTCGGACTTTGTCGCGGCAAGTCGAGATCCTTACGGACACGTCATGTGAGGATCGCAATGGTTGAAGCCTACCTGAAGCTGCATTGCTGGTGATGTTTCTCATCGGCCGGAAAAAGGGTTCAGGACGGACGGTGGGTCTGTCCAAGTATAGGATGTTGAATGATGAACCAGGATGTAAACCATTCGCCTGCGGTGTGCTTTCTTCTAGGTCTTCCCCGCTCGGGGACGACGCTGCTGGCGCATCTGCTTCAGCGCCACCCAGATATTTTGGCTCCGCCTGAGCCGTGGCTCATGTTGGCACTTGAGGCCTTCGGTAAAGTGGACCATCGTCACCCGGCCGGCGCATCCCTGGTTCAGACCGCAACCTCGGAGTTCTTGGGGCGAATAGATCGAACGATCGTCACTCGCACTTTTGCCGATGCTGCTTATGGCCGATATTTGGCAGCTGCGGGCAAGCGCACCCTGATAGACAAGACTCCGCGCTATTGGACGGTGCTCGATTTTTTGGATTCCCTCTATCCGGAAGCGCCGCGACTGGTTCTCATGCGTAACCCCTACGCCATCGCGGCGTCGCTGAAAACGACGTGGGGCGTTCCCCTCCTGTCGGCAAGTTATCCGCCTGCGATCGCTTCCTGTGTTGCCGATATCGTCTTGGGCCAACCGACGCCTGCGATCGCATCTTCTCTCGCCGATCTCGTTCTGGGTTTACCTGCGCTTGCAGCGTACCGCAGTCGGCCTCAGACGCAGGTGGTGCAATACGAGGTCCTTGTGGCGCACCCCGACGAGGAAATCCGGCGCGTGCTTGCTGGCCTGGGTTACACCCCAACGGACGTGGCATCGGCACCGATGGAGCAAATGGACTATCTCCGGTCCAGCACTTTCGGGGATCGCAAGATCCTGGAGAAAAAGGCTATCGATGACCGTTCAGTGCGGGCTTGGCAAACCGACCTGGGCATCGAAGAGATGCAGGTCGTGACCGATCTCGTTGGGACGGAGCTTTTGATCGAGCTCGGTTATGAGCAGGACCTCCGGTTCGCCGAACGGGCCGGCGTCGTTGATAAGGGTCCGGAAGTAACCCAAGGCTATCGCCAGTTATTTCGAGCCTGCTGGGATTTTCTCGAGGGCAAGACAGAAGGATCATTTGACATCCGCGCTGACGGCGCCGTATGCGGTAACGGTTCGCAAGCAGAAGAGAAGTCCACGTTGGCTTTCGGTCCCTCGATATTTCAGCAAGCGCAACGTCTGGCCGCCTCCAAGAAAGAGGAGACCTTACAGATCGCAAATTCAATCGCGACACAGTTGAATGAAGCGCTCACAGCTTCGAAGGCCGATTGAGATGCGCCGCCAAAAGGCCGTTCGTGATGGCGTGCCGGCATGATGATGTTGTGCGCCGAGATCGTGAGGCTTGGGGCAGACCTCATCATTTCAGAGGCCAATCGCAGCACAGCCTCAGCTGTCATGCGCAAGCAGCGCGAAAGTGGAGAACTATAAATTGCGGCATTTGAGGCGCGGATGGCCAAAATATCCGGCACAGGTCCGAACGATTGCTCGCTTGCTTTCTTCAAAATGTCCCGATCCCGTGGCGCACACGCCAAACACACGCCGCTCTTCTACAATTGAGCTCGCTGAATTCAGGGAGCGGCAGTGCCATCGTGTGTCCGAAGGCTTGACCTCGGCCGCCCGACCCAATCCAGATCGGCCGTGTGGCGTCAGAGTAGACGTTCGCTTACCCCAAGCTAGATGAACCCCTTCGAGACGTCGCTACAGGTAGCCGACGTCCCTGCAGCACTCTCAAGACTTAAACTCGCAATCCACGAAGGCGCTCAGAGCGTACGTTCTAACGTTGGGAATCGACTTTCAGTATCGGTTTTATTCCTTGCGAGAGGGTGGACGAAGGAATGCGCGATAGCCGCCGCGCATCAGCGCCAAGCCGGCCTGAACCAAGCGGATAACTCGGCTGCGCAGGTCGTGGGTTTTCCAGGCGCGCTCGGAGACCCGTCTTGCACCAAACAACACCTCGGCAACGGCACGGTATGTGGCGCCGTCCATGCGCCCATCGAATGCGCGCAGCGCCAGCGTTAAGCGCTTACGTCGTTGGGCTGATAGGTGATGAAACGGAGGTCCTGGCGGGCGACCATTGATCGCAAGCAAGAACCGATATGCGGCGTGGGCACGGATGTTAAACTCGGCGTCAGGCGGCAGTTCGAATGCATAAGAGGCACCGAACTGCGGGGCCTGTTTCAGCCATAGATGATGTTTGGTTCCGTGAATGCGCAATACAACATGCCAACCGTCCGCTGCCCGTCTGATGCGACGCGATGCAGGATCGGCAAGTGCAAGGCCGGCGGCAAGGATATTCGAGCCGGAAGCGCTCCGAACGATCGGCAGCACCGCCGGCAAGGCCTCCGGCGCCCAGAAGATGGTCTGCTCGTGAAAGGACCCCTGGGGGTCATGAGCGAAAGCAGAGGCCCCATCTCCTCCGAAATTCGGGAGTCACCCGCCCGTGTTTCGAAAACATGTCCCGATAGTCAGCTTGATACTTGGGATTGCGGCGGAGGATTTCCCAAGCGAAATCCGACATCTCGCCGTCTTTGACACTCTGATACGATTCCGGTGAGCGCCAGTCGAATTTAGACACTGCTATGATCTCCCGCCAAAGCAAAATTGCGGCGCAGTGTCTATAAATCCCAGGGTTGTCATGGAAGTCTCTATTTGTGCATCACGTGATGCAGATAGTCGATCACGCCATCAGCGAGAGAAATTCCTTCTCCGCAGCGCGATCCCAGCGACTTTTTTTTGCTATTTGGGAGCGCCGGCGCGAAGCAAATCGCGGTAGCCGCGGTCAGCCATCCATTTCGCGCGCGCCAAATGGCTGTCGAATGCATTGCGAGCGCGCGCTGGCTCGCGATCTGGATCAATATGCAACACGATCCGGGCAACTTCGCTCCAATCGGCGCCATCGGCCTCGGCATCGAGCAGCCGCCAATATGTCACCAGATGCTGCTCGTCATAGGATGTCAGCGCCGCATCTGTGGGCGCCAAGTCCGCGACATCGGGGTTAAGCGGCGTTTGCATGAGAATCCCGCAAAGTATGAGAACAAACGTGTCGGTGGCGACTCGACGCGCGGGGCTTGCTCGCTGAAGGTCGCACTTTAGCTCTATTCCCTGGCTCGGTCCCAACCTGAGAATACATACTATAGGAGTTAAACCTCCTAGTATGTAAAGACGCAACTTGCGCAGATGGACATGCGCAAGTTGGTGGGCCGGATTTTCTTAAAGGAGCGGAAGCGGAAAGGCTTCACGCAGGAGAAATTCGCCGAGGCCTCCGGCTTCACTCAACAATACATCAGCAAGTTGGAGCGTGGTCAGCGCAATCCGACTGTGGTGACGCTGTTCGAGCTCGCAAGCACGCTAGGCATCAGCCACGTCGATCTTGTCTTGCCTGACGAGGAGTTTAGCAAACCGCGTGCCAAGTCAGCAAAGCGAAATCCATGATGCGATCGACGTCGATCGATCCGGTCCCGTTGGCGGCTTTTTTCTCGGCGTCAAAAAGCGCCCCGCCCGAGTAGATCGGGCGGGGCGTAGGTGGAGGTAGATTACTCGCCGGTCTTGCGCGGCCGCGACCAGAGGAGGGTGTAGCCTTCGCTGGCTTCGTCCTCGAACAGGTTCGCGTAGATCGGTGCGTTGAACGAGGGATCATCGAGCTTGAGCGAGAGGTAGTCGCGACCTTCCTCGGAGCGCTTGGACCAGGCCGCCCCGATCTCCGCCCGGCCCACATAGACACGGTGGCTGGGAGCGTTGTCGTTTGAGCGGTTGGCCTCGGCGACGATGCGGACGCCCCTCGCCTGCAGGCTCAGCGTGACGATCTCGCCCTGGAAATCCGAGCCGACCTTCTTGAAAGAACCGATGCTAGCCATGTGACTTCTCGTGCGCCAGGAGTACTGGGTGGGATCCGGTACGCGCATTCAATGCCCCCGCAGGGTGGAAGACCCTGCCC